>CAYQVL010000248.1:0-3509 GCA_964420825.1 uncultured Sphingomonadaceae bacterium | reverse complement strand
GGCCACCGCCCGCGCGCCAAGGGCGGCTATTTCCCCGTCCCGCCGGTCGACAGCGCGATGGACATCCGCGCCGAGATGGTCTCGACGATGCTCGAAATGGGGCTGCCGATGGACAAGCATCATCACGAGGTCGGCGCGGCGCAGCACGAGCTCGGGCTGACCTTCGGCACGCTCGTCGAAACCGCCGACCGGATGCAGGTCTATAAATATGTCGTCCACCAGGTCGCTCATGCCTATGGCAAGACGGCGACCTTCATGCCCAAGCCGATCCGCGAGGACAACGGCTCGGGGATGCACACGCACCTGTCGATCTGGGACGGCGGCAAGCCGCTATTCGCGGGCAACGGCTATGCCGGGCTTTCGGACACCGCGCTTTATTTCATCGGCGGCATCATCAAGCACGCCAAGGCCTGCAACGCGTTTACCAACCCGACGACGAACAGCTACAAGCGCCTCGTGCCGGGCTATGAAGCGCCGGTGCTGCTCGCCTATTCGAGCCGCAACCGGTCTGCGAGCTGCCGTATTCCCTATGGTGCGGGCGACAAGGCCAAGCGCGTCGAATGCCGCTTCCCCGACGCTCTCGCCAACCCCTATCTCGCCTATTCGGCGCTGATGATGGCCGGGCTCGACGGCATCGAGAACCGCATCCATCCCGGCGATCCGATGGACAAGAATCTCTACGACCTCCCGCCCGCCGAGCTCGAGGGCGTGCCGACGGTCTGCGGCAGCCTGCGCGAGGCGCTCGAAGCGCTCGAAGACGATCACGCTTTCCTGACCAAGGGCGACGTCTTCTCGACCGACCAGATCGAAGCCTATGCCGAACTCAAATGGGAAGAGAACAACCGCTGGGAGACCGCACCGAGCCCGGTCGAATTCGACATGTATTACAGCAGCTGAGTGGAAACGTCGGCACGGCGGGAGTCGATGTCAGGCCTCAGCGACAACATCCGACATCCTTTTCAAACGTTCCGCTCTCTCTATCAAGGCGGTTCGCAACAATCCGATGACGGGATGATCCAAGCCCGATTCCTGCATTTCACGCGCGATCTTGTCGATGGCCTTCGGCGCCGCTGCCGATAGTTCGGCAATCCGGCTGGTGACGTCTTCGGGCTCGATATTCACTTCCGCGGCCCAGCGCTCCCAATGCCGGAGCACGATGTCATCGATCAGATATTTCCCACCGATCTTCATTGCAAGCTTCAGCTTTCCGGAATTGAGTTTCGGATACCCGCATGCGCTCACCATGTCGTATTACGGCGCCAATGCCGCCGATCAGGAACGAGTAATTCTTGGCGTGCGCATCTGTGCCGCCGATCATCCAGTTCAATATCAAGGCATCGACAAAAGTCTGTCGAATCGCTGCGCGCACGCCTTCAGGTCAGCCATCTGCATCGCTGCAACCGTCATCTTCTGGTTGTGATCAATGCGTCCTGACCCTAAGCTCGTTGCAAAAGCGAACCGATCAACCGAATCACAAGGAGCTAACCCCATGCACAGCTATCTTAACCATTATATCGGCGGCCAATGGGTCGAGAGCGAGGGCGGCACGCGTCACGAGGTGATCAACCCGGCGACCGAGGAGCCGTGTACCGAAATCATGCTCGGCAGCCAGGCCGACGTCAACAAGGCGGTCGCGGCGGCGAGAAAGGCGTTCGAGACATTTTCGCAGACCAGCGTCGAGGAGCGCATCGCTCTGCTCGAGCGGATCGCCGAGGAATATCAGAAACGCATCCCCGACATGGCGGCCGTCATGGCCGACGAAATGGGCTGTCCGATCGCGATCGGCAACGCCGCGCAGGGCCCGGCGGGCCTCGGTCATATCAAAAAGGCCGCCGAAGTCCTGAAGGACTTCGAATGGGAAGAGCAACTCGGCGGCGCGCGCGTGGTCCATGAGCCGATCGGCGTCGTCGCGATGATCACGCCGTGGAACTGGCCGATGAACCAGATCGCCTGCAAGGTCGCCCCGGCTCTCGCAGCAGGCAATACGATGGTGCTCAAACCCTCCGAGGAAACCCCGGGCACCGGCGCGATCATCGCCGAGATCATGGAGGCGGCGGGCGTTCCCGCCGGCGTCTTCAACATGGTGCAGGGCGACGGCGCGGGCGTCGGCACGGCGCTGACCAAGCACAAGGACGTCGATATGGTGAGCTTCACCGGCTCGACGCGCGCCGGCATCATGATCGCCAAGAACGCCGCCGACACGGTCAAGCGCGTCCATCAGGAGCTCGGCGGCAAGACGCCCAACATCATCCTCGAAGGCGCGAACATTTCCGAGGCCGTCCCCAACGGGCTGCAGGGCGTGATCATCAATTCGGGGCAAAGCTGCATCGCGCCGACGCGGATGCTCGTCCACGAATCGCAATATGACGAGGCCGTCGCGACCGCCAAGGGCGTGATGGAGAGCGTCGAGGTCGGCGATCCCCAGGAGATGGGGACGCATATCGGCCCGGTCGTCAACGCCGCGCAATATGAGAAAATCCAGGGTCTCATCCAGAAGGGCATCGACGAGGGCGGCACGGTCGAGACCGGCGGCACCGGGCGGCCCGACGGCGTCAACCAGGGTTTTTACGTCAAGCCGACGGTGTTTTCGGGAATCACCCCCGAGATGACGATCGCGCGCGAGGAGATTTTCGGCCCCGTCGTCACGGTGATCAAGTACAAGGACGACGAGGACGCATTGCGCATCGCCAACGATACCGATTACGGCCTGTCGGCCTGTGTCTATGGCCCAGCCGAAGAAGCCAGGAAGTTCACCGGCAAGCTCAGGGCCGGGCTGATCGGCGTCAACAACTGGGGCCCGATCCCCGACGCGCCGTTCGGCGGCTACAAACAATCGGGCAATGGCCGCGAAATGGGCAAATACGGTCTGCGCGAGTTCATGGAAGTCAAGACGGTGATCGGCGAGCCTGCGTAAATGCCGACCGGCGGGGCTTCAGGATTTTGGAGGGCGGGAGCGATTGCCTCCGCCTTTCTCCTTTGGTTCGCGCCGATCGCGGGCAATTTCGTGCGTTAGGCGAGGCTCCAGCCCCGGACAGTCATGCTCTAGCGCAGCCTCGCCGCCGCCTTTTCGGCGATTGACCATCGGGCTTCGGCGATGCCGGCGAGACGCGTCTTTAACGCATCGCCTATCTCCGGGGCTTCGCGGGTCGGATGGCCGCCGGCGAAAGGCGGGTCGGGGTCGTATTCGATGGCGAGCCGGATCGTTCGGGCGGTGGTTTCGCCATCGAGCTGCGCGGCGATGGTCAGCCCGAAATCGATGCCGCTGGTCGCGCAGCTAGCCGAGCACCTCGTCATCGTCCATCCGCGCCGCCTGACCGAAGCCGCCGGGGACGAAGACGATCTCGTACCGAGGGCAATCGGCGAGCGTCGCACTCGGCACGATCGTCAACCCGTTGCCGTCGCGGACCGGGTCGCGATCCTTCCAGACGAGATCGATTGCCATATCGGGCATCATCGCGAAGACTTCGCACGGCCCGATGAGATCGAACTGGGTCATATCGGAATATAGG
>CAYQVL010000247.1:0-3514 GCA_964420825.1 uncultured Sphingomonadaceae bacterium | reverse complement strand
CGTGTAGGGAAAGAGTGTAGATCTCGGTGGTCGCCGTATCATTAAAAAAAAAAAGCAATGCCGTCGATAAACAGCAGCGCGTGGTTGGCTTCGGCACCGCGAATCCGTATCTGCGCCTGCGTCCCGCGCGCGCCGGTGACCGCGACCGAGAGGCCGGGCGTCAGCCGCAGAAGATCGACCGCTTGGATTTCGCCGAGTGCTTCGATCCGCCGGGCGTCGATCACGCTCGACGAAACCGGGCTGTCCTCCGCGGAAACCGGCGTACGCGAAGCAGTCACGAGAATTTCGGGCGGGGCGGACAGAGGGGCTGCTTCGGCCGCCAGCAACAACAAAAAGCTCATTTCCAACCTCCTTCGTCAACGACAATGTCGTCACGAAGGAAGCCCCGCGAAGCTTCCCATGCGATCGGCTGGTCCCGGCCGGGCACGGACGACCGCAAAGGCAGGTTTCCTGACTTGCGGGTCGTTGCCCTTTCCCCGCCTTCCCGAACGCGCCCGAAAGGCGTATCCAGTGGCATAAAGGGGAAGGGCTCGCCGCTTACAGTTGCGGGCACAGCGCCGGATTTTCACCGGCTTCCCTTTTCACCGCCGCTTGCGCGGCGGCACCTTTGCGTGGATTGCGGCTAGGCCCGCGGCCCCGGCCTTGTCAAGCGCGGTACGAGCCGCTAGATGCGCGCTTCGCTTGGAGCGGCTGGTCGGTAACCAGCCCATGAGAAAGCTATTCCGACATGAAACAAGACATTCACCCCGATTATCACATGATCACGGTCAAGATGACCGATGGCAGCGAATATCAGACCCGTTCGACCTGGGGCGCCGAAGGCGACACGATGTCGCTCGACGTCGATCCCAAATCGCATCCGGCCTGGACCGGCGGCAGCCGCAACCTGATCGATGCGGGCGGCAGAATCGACCGCTTCAACAGGCGTTTCGGCGGGTTGAGCCTTTCAAAAAAATAGGCGGTTGGGCGAGATTCTCGTTTACACCGGCAGCGTCATCGAAAACCGCCGTGCGGCGCACCGGCGGAGTGTAGATTAACGGCGTATTTTCAATTGGTTGCGGACGCGTGATTCGGTCTTGACCGAGACATATGGCCGTCAACGAACCGCCGCCCGTCAGGCGGTCCGCTGACGGCCGCCCCGCCCGCATTGAGCCGATGGCATGGCCGGCAAACTTTGGCGGAGAGGGTGGGATTCGAACCCACGGTGAGCGTGAACCCACGGCGGTTTTCAAGACCGCTGCCTTAAACCACTCGGCCACCTCTCCGTTGCGCCCCGCGCTTATCCTGCTATCGGCCTGACTGGCAAGCTCGACGACGAAAGGGGTTCGTTCGCCGAGGCGCTTGTGGCAGGAAGGGGGCGAGGAGAGGTGTTGATGCGTTATCTATCGAAACTCGTTGGGCTTATCGCGACGCTCGGCGCGATCGCCATGGCGGCGCCCGCCGCGGCGCAAAGCGAAGCCGGATTCCAGGCCTATCTCCAGGAGCTGCGCGCCCAGGCGCTTGCCGAGGGCGTCAGCGCGCGGACGCTCGATATGGTTTTGCCGGGGCTCACCTATAACCCGCGCGTCATCGAACTCGACCGCGATCAGCCCGGCGGCGCGATCAATTCGCCGATTCCGCCCTTCGCACCCTATCGCGCGCGGCACGTCAATCCCGAGCGGATCGCCGGCGGCCAGCAAACCTATGCGCGAGTTCGCTCGCAGCTTGCCGACATCGAACGGCAACATGGCGTGCCCGGCAAGATAGCGATTGCAATCTATGGCCATGAGACCGGCTATGGGCGGGTGACGGGCAATTTCGACCTGCCGCGTTCGCTCGCCACGCTCGCCTATGAGGGCCGACGGCGCGAGCTTTTCGCCGGCGAGTTCATCGCGGCGATGAAAATGATCGATCGCGGCGTCCCGCGCAGCGCGCTCGAAGGGAGCTGGGCGGGGGCCTTCGGCTATCCGCAATTCCTCCCGAGCGTCTATCTGCGGCTTGCCGTCGACGGCGACGGCGACGGCCGCGCCGAGATATGGCGCAGCGAGCCCGACGGCCTCGCCTCGATCGGCAATTATCTCGAAAATGCCGGATGGCGGCGCGGCGAGCCCTGGGGGGTCGCGGTGAGCGTGCCGCCGTCGCTCAATCGCAACGCCATCGAGAACCGCACCAATGCGACGCGATGCCCGCGCGTCCAGGAGCGTCACAGCCGTTGGCTGACGATGGCCGAATGGCGCGATCTGGGCGTCCGCGTGCTCGGGGCTTGGCCCGGCGATACGATCATGGCGACATTGTTCGAACCCGATGGCCCGGGAAGCACGGCCTATCTTCTCACCAACAATTATCGTGTGATCCTAGACTATAACTGTTCGAATTTCTATGCGATGTCCGTGGGGTTACTGGCCGATGAAGTCGTACGCTAGAAAATATTGGGCTATCGCGCCGGCATTGATTGCGCTCGCGGGATGCGGCGGCGGCGATCGCTTGCCGCCGACGCCCGGCGCATCGCCGACCGCCGGCTATGGCGTCAGCGTCTCGGATACGCCGGTTCGCGTCGGCGATCCCTATACCGTCGGCGGGGTGACCTATACGCCGTCCAACCCGAGCCATTACGACGAAGTCGGGCTTGCCTCCTATTATGGCGACGAGCTTGCCGGCAGGTCGACCGCCAATGGCGAGCCGTTCAATCCCGCCGGAATCAGCGCCGCGCACCGGACGCTGCCATTGCCGTCTTATGTCGAAGTCACCGCGCTCGAGACCGGACGGACAATCCTCGTGCGGATCAACGATCGCGGGCCGTTTTCGCGCGACCGGATCATCGATCTTTCGGTCGGCGCCGCGCGGCAGCTCGGGCTGGCCGATCAGGGCGGCGGGCCGGTGCGCGTACGCCGGGTCGATCCGGTCGAGGCCGACCGCGCCTTGCTGCGATCGGGCCGGTCGGCGCAAGAACGGCTGGCGACATCGCCGCAACTGCTGACGGCGCTGCGCGCCCAGTTCGAGCGCGGCGGCGGGGTTATTCCGCAAGCGCGGCCTTCGCCCGATGCTCCGGCCCAGAGCGCGGCGGCGAACCCGGCGGCGGCAGCGCCGACCGCTGAGACGCCCGCTTCGCCCGAGTTCACGACCGAGCATGCCGGGGTGAGCTGGCAAAACCCGCCGCCGATCGCGGCGCCGGCGGCTCCACCGGCGCCGATCCGAACACCGGCGCCATCGGCTAGCTCGGCGGCAGGCGATTATTATGTCCAGCTCGGCGCATTTTCGAGCGTCGCCAATGCGCAGCGCCTCGCGGCGAGGGCACGCGGCCTCGGCAATGTCCAGATCGTACCGGCAGGGCGCGTCCAGCGCGTACGTCTCGGCCCCTTCGCCAATACAGCGGCCGCCGAAGGCGCGCGCGGCCGCGCGCGCTCGGCCGGTTTTGCCGATGCGCGTGTTTTGCGCGATCCCTCGCATTGACTATTATGAATGAAAGCCAGTGATGCCATGCGTAAATTGTTGAGCCTCGTCTTGCTGACCGGCCTTGCCGCCGCGCCGATCCATG
>CAYQVL010000246.1:0-3554 GCA_964420825.1 uncultured Sphingomonadaceae bacterium | reverse complement strand
TTGTGCGCCAGCAAGGTGGTGATAAGTACCGTCTGGATCAGCGCCAGCCGAAGATCTTCGCCAAGCGCGCGGACATGGCAGCGCAGGCTGAGCCCGCGACGACTCGGCACGATGCGTGTGAACGCAGGGATCAATGTCGGCACCATGATCGTAGCGACAATGAACAGCGTCCAGATCACGGCGGCATACAGTGGCAGCGCCCAACCTGCGAGGAGGGCAAGAACAGCCATCGGCGCCGAAATCGTCCGGCGCAGATTGTCCAGCATCTTCCAGCGCCCGCTCGCCGGAATGCGGCAACGCGTCCACCGGACGCCGGCGGATGGTCCCCAGCCTAGAATCCACGGCAAAAGCTGCCAGTCGCCGCGTGCCCATCGATGCGTGCGCCCTGCGGCAACTTCGTAGCGAGCCGGAAAATCTTCGACGACCTCCACATCGGAAGCCAGACCGGTGCGGGCGAATACGCCCTCAAAGAGATCGTGGCTAAGGATGGCGCCTACCGGCGTCCGTCCGGCGAGCGCCGTTTCGAACGCGTCGACATCGTAGATGCCCTTGCCGGTGTAGGAGCCTTCGCCGACCAAATCCTGATACACGTCGGAAACCGCAGCCGGGTAGGGATCGACACCGCCAGTGCTGGAGAAGATGCGTTGGAACAGCGAGCCGCCATCGTCAATCGGCAGTGAGGCGGCTACCCGCGGCTGCAGGATACCATAGCCATCGACGATCCGGCCGACCGCCGGATCATAGCGCGGACGGTTCAGCGGGTGCGCCATCTTGCCGATAAGCCGATGCACCGTATCGCGAGGCAACCGGGTGTCGGCATCGAGCGTGATGACATAGCGAACGTCCGTCGGAACGGCGGCGGAGCAAGCAATCGTTTGGAGAAATGTTGTATCGGTCGCGCCGCGCAGCAGGCGGTTCAGCTCATGCAGCTTGCCGCGTTTGCGTTCCCAGCCGATCCATTTTCCTTCACTGGAGCTCCAGACCCGCCGGCGATGCAGCAACAGGAAGCGCGCGCCGCCGGGTGCAGGCCCGTGGCGCCGATTGAGTTGCGCGATGCCGTCCCCCGCAGCGTTCAGCAGATCGTCATCGTCCGCCGCATGTTCAGCGTCGGCATCGGTCCAGTCGGTCAGCAATGCAAAATGAAGCTCGCCTTCGGCGCTCGCCAGATAATGTGTCTCAAGGCGGCGGATCTGCTCGGAGACGGCCTCCAGCGAGGTCAACAATGTCGGCACGGCAACCAGAGTCCGCAGGTCGGACGGGATACCTTCGTCCAGCTCGAGTGCGGGCAGGAGCGTTGCGCCGAGACTGCGAGTTATGGCCTGATTGACCAACGCGACCGCGGCGTCGGTGGCGGGAACAAAGCCCATGACAGCGAGCAAAGCCAGCCAGGGCGCGGTGACACCGTGCGCGGCCAGAATCGCAAGCGGAATGGCGAGCAGCAATGCCGCGACGGCAACGCCGGCAGTGACATATCCGCCAATACCGAGTTTCCGGGTGAGGTGCCCGAGCAGCACGCGCACCGGCCTGCGGTAGCCAAGCGACTTCTCGAATGCCCGTCGACCGTTTCCGATGAGATAATGGCCAGGATCGGGGTGGTGGTTATTGGGTTCGTCCGGCTCCTCCGCGGCAGCGCGCGCCGCGGCAACCGCTCGGCGCGCGATATCGATTTCGCTGCTCTTCGAACCGCGCGCCAAGGTTTCGATCGCGCTGCGGTAGAGGTTGCGGGTCGGAAAATCCATTTCGGCGAAGCTGCCGCCGGCGGCGAGCTCGACATCGACAAGACTCATCTCTTCGAACAGATCTTTCCAGTCGACCTCGGAAATCAGCCGCATGCTGGTGATGATGTTGCGCACGGTGACGTTCGCGGAGCCTTGACGGTGATGTTCTTCGCGAACGACAGCCTCTACATTCGTGTCTTGTGACGCGAGACGCTCCTCGAGCCATGACAGCGCGGGCATGATACGGGAATTGGTGTCGTGCAGCCGGTGGACGAGTTGCACGGCGAAGGCGTCCACCATCGGCTGGCGGTCGTACTCCGCAAGTATAGTCGTCAGAAGATCGGCGGAATCGTCATCCAATTGCAGCAGCCGGTCAGCGAGGTCGTCAGCTTGCCGACGCGCTTCGCTGCTGCGCACGATCTTTACGGCTAGGCGCCTCAAATTTTCGATCAGCACGATTCGCAAGGTGATGGCGACCGCCCAGAGCTCGCCTATCGTAAGCGGCTGGACTTCCTGATAGGCTTTTACGACGCTGCACAGCAGATCAGGATCGAAATAGCTGTCGGTATGGGCGACGATGGCCCATGCTAGTCCGAATACCCGCGGATACCCCACAAACGGGCCATCGGCGAGCTTGGGCAGCTGCCGGTAATATTCCGGGGGCAGGTCCGAACGGACCTCCCGGATCTGCATTTCAACGAGGTGATAGTTGTCGACCAGCCATTCCGCCGCGGGGGTTATCGCGTGGCCTGCGTCGATACTTTTCGCGATGAAAAGGTAAGCGTCGAGCAGCTCGGCAGCATTATCCGCAAGGCGTCCCGATAGTTTGCGACCCTTGCTGATTCTGGCGCTGCGTTGCGAAATGGCCAGGCTTCGCGCGTGCTCTTCCAGGCGTACGACGCCGAAGAGCTCTGCGCGCACGGGCTCCAGATTATCCCAAGGTGGCGAGGGTGGAGCTTTCCCGAAGAATCGTTGAACTGGGTTCGTCAAGATCGTTCCGCCTGTCGCGTACTCGCACGTTGCCGCCGTGAGCGGTGGAGCCTGGAACTCGGCTCAGTCCGGATTGGCACATCACGCCTGATGCGGCCGACCGTTGGTATACGCGAAGCCGGATCAGCTCCGAAACAAAGGCCTGCGCACTGATTTGGCGGTTTGGGTGGCCGGATTGAGAATCGCCTTGAGACCGGCGACTTCCATCCTGACCTGTTCAAATTTAACGGTGCGTGGCCGAGGTGATTTTTCCGAGATCTCGGACGTCTTATTGTTGAGCATGATATTATTGTTGAGCATGATAGCAACACTTCAAATTAGGTTTGATTATAACAAAGTTATTTTGAATCGCGAATGCATCCGCAAGGCAAGTACCAGTGACCTCGCGCCTAAGTCCGTCAAGATACTTATGCCGGCATTCAAAACACATGTGCGCCGGCGCATTTCGATTCATGAACCCGCCGACACTTTACAAAACGCCTTCCTCGGGGAATAGTTCCACAAGAATTGGCGTTCGTTTGCTGATGCTTGGCCCGGCATCTTTGCCGAAGATGGCGACGTCGATTGTAGAAATTGCCTCCTGCTGCTGGAACTTGGTTCGGGCGAAAAATGCACTGCTCGGCACCGCCCGTACCGAGTTGCTTCCGATCAACCTTGCTGTCCGATCAGGATAGGCGGAAATGATGTCGTTGGGTGTCGCGCAAAGCCGCGACCCGGTTTGTCTAGCGCGACAGGCAACCTTGCTGCCATGCATTTCTCAAGCGTTTCCACCCGCTTTCAAGCCTGACCGCTCTAGTGGATTGATTCCAACGTTTGGAACCCACGGTTTCGCGCTGCAATGATTTC
>CAYQVL010000245.1:0-3562 GCA_964420825.1 uncultured Sphingomonadaceae bacterium | reverse complement strand
GGTCTGGACATCAAGGTATCGCTGCTCCCGCTCGATGCCGTGCCGCGTGCGTTGGCGGCACGCGATACGCGCGGGCTTATCAAGCTGGTCGCCGACAAGGCGAGCGACCTTCTGTTGGGCGGCCAGATCATGGCCCCCGAAGGCGCGGATTCGATCCAGACGCTGGTGCTGGCAATCAAGCACCGCATGACCGCCGCAGAGCTTGGCGCTACCATCTTTCCCTATCTAACCACTGTCGAGGGAGTGAAACTCGCCGCCCAAACCTTCGACAAGGATGTTGCCAAGCTGTCCTGCTGTGCCGGGTGAAATGGCCCAGTTCGATTTCGCGCGCCCATAAAATTAAGAGGACGCGGTGGCAGCTCCACGCACGCTATCGCGTAAGCGATAGCGTGCGTTCCGCGAGGGAGACGTAGCTACCGTGATCGCTTCATAGCCGCCTCTTGCCGGGCAATCCACTCTTCGGCCGCCGGCGGGCGGCCCGTTCGCTGGCGCGCCTCGATGGCTTGGGCGACGGCCTGGCTCTTCATCGCCTCAGCCCGGCTCTATACCAAGCGTATCGCAAAAACCTGCAATCATTCGGATTGTTTTCGGATCGGACTCTCAGCCGCGTTCGATCTCGCGCCGGCCGATATCGCCGCGGTAGAAGCCGCCGGGGAAATCGATCGCTTCGACCGCCGCATAAGCGGTATCGCGCGCGGTCTTGAGGTCGGCGCCGGTCGCGGTGATGTTGAGCACGCGCCCGCCCGCGGCGACCAGCCCGCCGTCTTCGCCGCTCGTCCCCGCCTGAAAGACGCGCGCGCCCTTGGCCCGCGCGGCGTCGAGCCCGCCGATCGCGCCGCCCTTTTCAGGCGTTCCCGGATAGCCTTTGGCGGCCATCACCACGGTTATCGCGCTGTCCTTCGAACATCTGGGCTTGGCGGCCTTGGCGAGCGCACCGCTCGCCGTGGCGATCATCAGGGCGAGCAGATCGCTTTCGAGCCGCATCATCAGCACCTGGCATTCGGGATCGCCGAAACGGACGTTATACTCGATCAGCTGCGGACCTTTTTTTGTCAGCATCAAGCCGGCGTAGAGCACGCCGCTGAACGGCGTTCCGCGCCTGGCGAGCGCGGCGATCGTCGGGGCGATGATCTCGGCGATCACGCGCTTGCACAATCTGGGCGTGAGCACCGGGGCCGGGCTGTAGGCGCCCATGCCGCCGGTATTGGGTCCGGTGTCGCCGTCGTGCGCGCGCTTGTGGTCCTGCGCGGTGCCGAACGCGACCACGTCCGTGCCGTCGATCAGCGCGAAAAAGCTCGCCTCCTCACCATCGAGAAACTCCTCGACGACGATCGATTTGCCCGCCTTGCCGAAATCGCCGGCGAACATCGCATCGATCGCGTTCTCGGCCTCGGCCCGGCTCTCGGCGACGATAACGCCCTTGCCCGCGGCGAGGCCGTCGGCCTTGACGACGACGGGCAGGCCGAATTCGCGCAACGCGGGTTTGGCGGCTTCGGCCGACGAAAAGCGCTCGTAGCGCGCGGTCGGGATGCCGGCTTCGGCGCACAGGTCCTTGGTAAAGCCCTTCGAGCCCTCGAGCTGCGCGGCCGCGCCGTCGGGGCCGAAGACGAGAAAGCCCATCGTCCGCAGATTGTCGGCGAGGCCGTCGACGAGCGGCGCTTCGGGGCCGATAACGACGAGTTCGATCGAGTTTTTGAGGCAGAAGTCGATGACGCCGCGGTGATCGCCCTGCTTGATCTCGACGAGATCGGCATGCTCGGCTATCCCGGGGTTGCCCGGCGACGCATATAATTTTGTCAGCTTGGGCGATTGCGCCAGCTTCCATGCCAGCGCATGTTCGCGACCGCCCGAACCGAGCAACAGGACATTCATGCCGTCTTCCCCTAACGATCGAAACCGTGACGATTCCGAAGCGGCGCTCCTAGCCGAGACATTGCCCGGCGACAATGCGGCGCCGTTCACGGTGTCGGAAATCTCGGGCGCGCTCAAACGCGAGGTCGAAGGGCGCTTTGGCCATGTTCGCGTGCGCGGCGAGATTTCGGGCTTCAAGCGCGCGCCATCGGGCCATTGCTATCTGGCGCTCAAGGACGACCGCGCGGTGCTCGACGCGGTGCTCTGGAAGGGGCAGGCGGGGCGGCTGCCCTTCGCCCCCGAAGACGGGCTCGAGGTGATCGCGACGGGCAAGCTCACCACCTATCCCGGGCGGTCGAAATATCAGCTCGTCGTCGAGCGGCTCGAGGTCGCGGGCGAGGGCGCGCTGATGCAGCTGCTCGAAGCGCGGCGCAGGGCGCTCGCCGCCGAAGGGCTGTTCGCCGAAGACCGCAAGAAGCGGTTGCCCTATCTGCCCAAGACGATCGGCGTCGTCACCTCGCCCGCCGGCGCGGTGATCCGCGACATCCTTCACCGCCTCGCCGATCGCATGCCGAGCCATGTTCTGGTCTGGCCGGTGATCGTCCAGGGCGAGGGCGCCGCCGAGCAGGTGGCGCGGGCGATCCGCGGTTTCGATGCGATCGAAACCGGCGGCCCGATCGCCCGGCCCGATCTCGTCATCGTCGCGCGCGGCGGCGGCTCGATCGAGGATCTCTGGGCGTTCAACGAGGAGACGGTGGTGCGCGCCGTCGCCTATTGCGCGATCCCGCTGATCTCGGCGGTGGGGCATGAGACCGATACCACGCTCTGCGATTTCGCCGCCGACGTCCGCGCGCCGACGCCGACCGCCGCCGCCGAGATCGCGGTGCCGGTCCGCGCCGAACTACTGGCGTCGCTTATGCAAGGCTCGTTGCGCGCGGGCCGGGCGGTGCGCCGCCTCCACGAACGGCTGACCGAACGGCTGACCGCGCTCGCCCGCCTGCTGCCCAGGCGCGAAAGCCTGTTCGCGCCGCAGGCCCGGCGGGTCGACGAACTCGCCGAGCGGCTGCGGCCGGGCCTGCTCGCGCGCCGAGCCGGCGACGCCCGCGACCGGCTGGCCGGGCTTGCCCGGTTGCTCGAACAGCTCCACCCCGACAAGCCGCTCGAAAAGGGCTATGCGCGCGTCTCGGCGCGGAGCGGCGCGACGATCGCCGGCGTCTCCGCCGCCCGCGAGGCGGAAGCGCTGACGCTGCATTTCGCCGACGGGCAAGTCGATGCGCGGGTTGAGGAGCGCGGCGGCGCGGCCTATGCGGAACCCAAGGCGAAACGGCCCGTCGAGCGCGCGCCCGAACCCGGGCAGCCCGGCCTGTTCGATTGAGATAGGAGCGACCCCATGTTGACATCGCGCGGCGGCCGGCCGGCCCGGCTGCATTTTATGGCGAACAATTTCCGGATGCTTTCACCGGGCGACCACGTCGTCTGCGCGGTCACCGGCGAAGCCATCCCGCTCGAACATCTGCGCTACTGGAGCGTCGAACGGCAGCAAGCCTATGCGAGCGCCCAAATCGCCGTTCGCGCCGAGCGCGAGCAAGGATGACGCGCGCGCTCGGCCGCGTCTCCGCCGCCCTGCTGCTGGCTGTCGCGGGATGCGTTCCGGGCGCGCCGCCGCCGCCGCCTGTCGCCGCGACCCCGCCCCCGCCCGCGTCCCAACCGG
>CAYQVL010000244.1:0-3563 GCA_964420825.1 uncultured Sphingomonadaceae bacterium | reverse complement strand
GGGCGGCGATACCTCGCTCAATGTGCCGATGCGCGAAGACGGCGATGGCCAATGGCAGGACTGGCTCGTCGATAGCGAGCCGCTTCAGGACCAGACCGTCGCCGAGGCGCAGGAAGCCGATGTCCGCCGCGAGATGCTGATGGAGGCGATGGACGATCTCAACGATCGCGAACGCCACATCCTCACCGAACGCAAATTGACCGACGACCCGCAAACGCTCGAGGAACTGAGCAAGGTTTATGACGTCAGCCGCGAGCGCATCCGCCAGATCGAGGTCCGCGCCTTCGAAAAGGTGCAGAAGGCGATGATGCGAATAGCCGGCGACCGTCAGTTGCTTCCCGCGGCTTAACGCCAAATACAACACCGTCATTCCGGGCGATGGCTGGAAGGACGGCGTTTTTGGCTTAGCCTTTTGCGCTCGAATGGCTAAGCCGCACGCATGTTCCGCGCGATCGCATTTCTTTTCAAAGCCATTCTCGGGTTTTTCGCCATTACGGTCCTCTGGGCGCTGGTCTATCGCTTCGTGCCGCCGCCGATCACGCCGACGATGCTGTTCGACGGGCATGGCGCGACGCGCGACTGGATGGGCCTCGACACGGTCGATCGCGACATGGCGGTGGCGGCGATCGCTTCGGAAGACGGCAATTTCTGCAGCCACAACGGCTTCGATTATGAAGCCATCGCGCGCGCCTGGGCTGAGCGTCAGGCGGGACAGCGCCAGCGCGGCGGTTCGACAATCAGCCAGCAGACCGCGAAGAACGTCTTTCTCTGGCAAGGCGGCGGCTGGTTTCGCAAAGGCCTGGAGACCTATTTCACCGGACTGATCGAGCTGCTCTGGGGCAAAAGGCGGATCATGGAGGTCTATCTCAACGTCGCCGAAACCGGGATCGGCACCTATGGCGTGAATGCGGGATCGATGCGCTATTTCGGCCATGACGCCGGCAGCCTGAGCGACATCGAGGCGGCGCGGATCGCCGCCGTCCTGCCCTCACCCAAAAGCCGCGCGGCGCGCAATCCGGGCGGCTGGACGGCGCGCTACGGCAACCGCATCGCCGCGCGGATGCGCCAAGTTCGCGCCAGCCCGCTCGACGATTGCATTTGAACGGGCGCGAGCCGCTTAATTTCCGCCGACCGCGTCGGCGGCGTCCTGCGCGGCGTCGCCGACCTGCTGGGCGGCATCGCCGACATCGCCCGCGGCTTCGGTCACGGCGGTCGTTTCGACAGCTTCGCGCGCATCGGCGTTGATCAGGAAATAGGCGCCGATCGCCACGGCGATCACCAGAATGATCGCGATCACCCAGATTCCCCCGCCGCCGCGGCGCTCGACGATCGTCGTATGCGGCGCCGTGTCGCTATGCTCGACGACGCGTTCGCGGGTGATACCATCGTCGCGTTCGGTGATTTTCTCTTCGGTCATAAGGCATCCTTTCTTGCTGTTGCGACAGTGAACGGCGCAATCGGGCTAATGTTCCGCGCCCGCAATGGCAGGTGCGCGCGTCATCTAGAAAGGCAGCTTGAAACCGGGCGGCAGCGACAAGCCGCTGGTCATCTTGCTCATTTCGGCATGGCTCGCCGCATCGGCCTTGGTGCGCGCATCGTTGAGCGCGGCGGCGATCAAATCCTCGAGCACCGATTTTTCATCGACGCTCATCAGCGAATCATCGATATCGACGCCCTTGATCGTGCCCTTGGCGCTCGCCCGAACCTTGACGAGACCGCCGCCCGATACGCCTTCTACTTCGATGGTTTCGAGGCTCGCCTGCGCCTTTTGAATTTCGTCCTGCACATTTTGCGCAGCCTTCATGATGTCTTCGAGATTCTTCATAGCTCAGGCGCTCCCTTGCTTTCGGCCCGGTGTATAATCGATCAGTTCGGCGCCGGGAAACGCCTCGAGCGCCGCCTTGACCGTCGATGACGCAAGAACCGCCTCGCGTTCAGCTTGTTCCGCCGCCAGCTCCTGCGCGCGGAGCGAGGGCTCGGCCTCGCCGTCGCTGGCGGCTACGCTCCAGTGCTCGCCGGTGATCGCCTTGAGGCTCGCGGCGATGGCGCGCAAATCGCCCGCGTTCATCGGCTGGAGCGGTTTGACGACAAGCTCGGGCGGCGCATAGCGGACGAGGCCGACCTGGTCGTGGAGTTTGACCGCGAGCACTTGATCGCCGTGGCGTTCGAGCATGCCGATCAGCGCTTCGAAGGTCGCGGGATGGCTTGAGGATGTCTCGGCGGGAGGCTTGCCCGCCGCCTCGGCCGCGGTAGCGACGGCGAAATCGCCGCTTTCGAGCTTGCGCGCGAGTTCGCCGGGATCGGGGAGCCCGGCGGCATGGACTATCCGCAGCAGCGCCATCTCGGCGGCTTCGAGCGGCATCGGCGCGGTCTCGACCTCGTGGAGACCCTTGAGCAGAAGCTGCCAGATGCGATGGAGCGCGGCGAAACCGAGCCGGCTCGCCCAGTCGGCAAAGGCTTCGCGCTCCTCGCCCGAGAGCGCCGGATCGCGCGCGCCGCCGATCCGCGCGCGCGTGATGCCGTGCGCGGTTTCGAGCAATCCGTGGAACAGCGCGGCGGGGTCGACGCCGAGGTCATATTGCGCCTGCACCGTTTCGAGTACGCCCGCCGCATCGCCTTCGAGCAATTTACCGAACAGCCCGCGAACCGCGCCGCGATCGGAAAGGCCGAGCATGTCGCGGACCTGACCGGCGGTGACGCCGCCGACGCCGTGCGCGAGCGCCTGATCGAGGATCGACAGTCCGTCGCGCGCCGAGCCCTCGGCGGCGCGCGCGATCAGCGCCAACGCCTCGTCCTGCGCCTCGCCGCCCTCCTGTTCGACGACCCATTTGAAATGCGCGGCGAGCATATCGGCGGGTATCCGCCGGAGATCGAAGCGCTGGCAGCGCGACAGCACGGTCAGCGGCAATTTGTTGACCTCGGTCGTCGCGAACAGGAATTTGACGTGCGCGGGCGGCTCCTCGAGTGTCTTCAGCAGCGCGTTGAAGGCGTTCTTCGAAAGCATGTGGATTTCATCGATGATGTAGATCTTGTAGCGCGCCGACACCGCCGAATAACGCACCGCATCGATAATCTCGCGGACGTCGTCGACGCCGGTATGCGAGGCGGCGTCCATCTCGACGACGTCGATATGCCGCCCCTCGGCGATCGCCCGGCACGGCTCGCAGACGCCGCAGGGTTCGATCGTCGGCCCGCCTTCGCCATCGGCGCCGATGCAGTTGAGCGCCTTGGCGATCAGCCGTGCGGTCGAGGTCTTGCCGACGCCGCGCACACCAGTGAGCAGAAAGGCGTGGGCTAACCGGTCGCGCCGAATCGCATTGGCCAGCGTCTGGACCATCGCGTCCTGGCCGATCAGCTGGTCGAAGCTCTGCGGTCGGTATTTGCGCGCGAGGACGCGATAGGGCTGCGCGGCATCGGGCGGCGCGGGCTGCGGCGGCGTATCGAGGGCGAGCGCCGGGCCGGAATCGGGATCGGGATCGCCGGGCGTATCGAGAAGGCTGTCGGGGGAATCGGGCATGGCGCGAGACTAAACCCGGCGGCGCGCAATGTCGAAGCCGTTATCG
>CAYQVL010000243.1:0-3576 GCA_964420825.1 uncultured Sphingomonadaceae bacterium | reverse complement strand
GGCCTGACCATCGGCCTGGGCGGCGGCAATCGCAGCATCGAGCGCCTGAACGTCCGGATGATGCAGAAAAGTGCGACGAAGCGTCCGATAGGTGGGGTCGGCGTGATCCGGGGCGGAAGCCCCCTGCCCTTCTTCCCAAGCGGCCAGCGCCGCACCAGTGTCGGGATCATCAGGCGGCATAGGCTTTGGCATCAGTCAGAATCCAAAGATGTGCACAAGTGCACCCGTGCACGATTGCAAGAATTTAGCGGTCGCCGAATTTCCGGGCGGCCATCTCACGTTGATAAAGCTCTTCTACGGCCTTCTTAATGAGCTGGGAATTGTCGAGATCGAGCCGGGCGCGCAGGATTGCGACCTGCTCGACGGTCTCGCGGTCGAAGTAGCCGCCGATGTGTTTGAGCCCTGCCCGGCCCTTGCCGGGCGTCGCCTTCTGTGTGGCCAAAGGCTGCGTAGGTGCTGCCGCAGGTTCGGTTTTGGGCACGTCCGTCTCAACACCCATGTTCTTCAGGAAGGCGGCGGCAGTTGGTTTCTTGGCCATGGCTTACCCTTTGATCTTCTTCATTTTGTGCACAGGTGCACTCGTGCTCAATTGCAATTCTGCACAAACCCAATCCCAAAGCGCCGCGATTTCCTGCGCGGCCTTGCTTTCGGGTTCCATTTCCTGGGCGCTAAGTCCTTCGCGGCTCGCGTCTCGGTGCACTTTGAACCGGTGGATGACTGCCGGAGCCATGGTCAGGTTGAGTTTTTCGAAGATTTCGCGGGCGATTTCTTCTTCGGCGCGACTATTGGGCTGCGCCAAGGTCAGCACGGCGACGGCACGTTTTCCGGTCGTCCGGGCGAGCCGCTCGGTGCGCGGCAACTGCTCATAGGCTTCAATGTCTGGCGAGCACGGCACGAGCACGAGGTCGGCAAATTCGACAGCCGCAGGCGCTTCGGTGCTTCGTGCGGGCGGGGTGTCGATCAGCACAAGGTCGCATCCAGCCTCTTCAGCCTGCTTCAGCACTTTCGGAAGCTCGATCTCCGTCACAAAGCGGACCAGGGGCAGTTCTGCGCTGCGGCGGCCTGCCCACTGAGACGTTGACTGCTGAGAGTCCATGTCGAGCGCGAGGACGTTGAGTCCCGAGTCTGCCGCCGCAACGGCCAGGGAGCGGGTGAGAGTGGACTTCCCGACGCCCCCTTTTTGCATGGCGATGGCTATTGTTTTCATTTGCACCTTTGCCCTTCTGCAACCCTGCACTTGTGCACAATTGCAATTAGGATCAATATCAAAGAAGGGGAGTGCGCGTCAAGGTTTTCCGTGCAGACGTGCACTTGTGCACAATCGCACAATTGAGCGGGGGATGCGTGGCGTGGATCAGTTGCGGAAAGGGTTTCATTGAGGCGGACGTGATCCGTTGGCGCGAGCAGATCTGGAAGCCACAGGCACGCACATCGAAGAAGCCGCCAACGATGTTGGGGTTTCGGACGGTCACGGGCCAGGTGCTGAAGTTCGATCGCTATGGCTGGGTACATGTGCAGGTGGCTGCCTGTTCGGTCGAGCCGCTTCCACGCTGTACGAAACAGCTCTATCCCTTGGAGATTGGCAAGCCGGTGCGCCGCAAGCGTGACAAGATAGGGCAGGGGAAGATCGAGCGGCTTCTATGGTCGGACGAGAGCGCCCGAGATGCTATCCTCGCCTCTAAGCCCCCGCGTAGCGCAACGTGATGCCGTCACCGTTCTCCTTCCTTGCCAAGCCCAACATCATTGCCGCCTGCACGGCGGTTGTTCGTGTGTCCGTCTGTTCCGCCCATGACTTATCCACAGGTCACGCCCTCCTAGAGGGTGTTAAATCTGTGTTAGATTCTGTGTTAAGCGATTCCGGAAAGCCGCCAAGTTACTGTTAAGAAAGCCGGATTCAGGGGTCTTTCGTCATAATCGGTGGGTGAAACCCCGAACTGTGGTGGGTGAAACCCCGAATCTTGGTGTCTAAAACCCCGAATCCGATCTTGGGTGGGTGAAACCCCGAACGATGGTCGTCGCCGTCACCAGCGTGAGGGTAGCTGATCTCTACGGGTGGGCGAAACCCCGAAAATATTGACAGCGGTGGGTGAAACCCCGAATATGGCTCATGGTGTCTGAAACCCCGAATCTGCCTAGTCCGCAAAGCGCGCTTCTCCCGGACCGTCACCCGCAGCATGATCTGTTCATCTGCGACGTGGCGGATGCCGTGCTGAAGGACGTGATGCCGCAGATGGAACATCCGTTCTACTCGCTGTCGAAGAAGCCGGAGACGAGCATTCGTCGCTACGAGCACAACGGTCAGTGGCTTCAGGTGACGCCCAGCGTCAAAGGGCTGGCGACGATCTACGACAAGGACATTCTGATCTACTGTATCTCGCAGATCATGGCGAAGCTGAAGAACGGCGAGCAGGTCTCGAAGCGCGTGCGGATTAACACGCGCGATTTGCTGATCTTTGCCAATCGCGGCACGGCGGGGAAGGACTACACCGCGCTTCAGGAAGCCCTGGAGCGCATACGCGGCACGACGATTTCGACCAACATCCGCACGGGCGACGAAGAGCAAACCGATACCTTCGGCCTGATCGATTCATCCTCGATCCGCCGCAAGCATGGCCTCGACGGCCGCTTGCTGTCCTGTGAGATTACGCTGTCGGATTGGGTGTTCAACGCCATCCGGCACAACGAGGTGCTGACGCTGCACCGGGACTATTTTCGGCTTCGCAAGCCTATCGAGCGGCGCATCTACGAGCTGGCGCGCAAGCACTGCGGCCAGCAAACCTCCTGGAAGGTTTCTTTGGAGGTTTTGCTGAAGAAGTCCGGCTCGAAGTCCTCCGACAAGGAGTTCCGGCGCGCTGTGCGCTCGCTAGCGCACAGCGATCACTTGCCCGATTACCATGTCACCTTTGACACGCAGACTGACATGGTGCTGTTCCAAAACCGGGGAACGATGAAGGCCGCGCTGCCGGAAGCGGATGCTTGGGCAGGGCATCTTGATGCGGACATTTTCGGCGATGCGCGCAACGTCGCGCCGGGATGGGATGTGCACTACCTGGAACAGGAATGGCGTAGCTGGCTCGGCGAAAACGAGATCGTGCCGAAGAACCCGGAGCGGCACTTCGTGAAATTCTGCCAAAGCTGGTTTGAAAAGCGCGGCAGGCCGTGACGCTTTTCGGGGACACGAAAGGTGATCCGTTGCAAGAAGGCACGGAAGTCCAGACGGCCGCCCGAAACATGTTCGCAGGCTGCCTTCCCGAAAGAGATGAAGAGGTTAAGGCCCTTTGGGCTGAGTTTGATCTGAGGTTCCGGCTCGCTCAGGACAGCCACGATGGCGAGAAGATCGTCATGCGTGGTGGGCTATATCGGTACGTGGATTTCAACCATCGGACGCTTCGGGCCTTTTGGGTGGCAGGGTATGCCGCCTGGGAAGGCTACAGCGTCATGGCGGAGTCGATTGCTACCGGCCGTCAAGGCAGCCTTGCTCGCTTTAAGGAGCTTGTGGAGGCGGTCAGACGGATCGCGGGCAATGCAGACTCGGACAGCGAACCCTTGCCGGAGGGCGTTGCGGAGCCCGGCCAA
>CAYQVL010000242.1:2402-3579 GCA_964420825.1 uncultured Sphingomonadaceae bacterium | reverse complement strand
GCGCTGCGGCTCGTCACCACGGTTTCGAATTCGGCGAGGCGCCGGTCGGCATCGCGGTAGCGCGCGCACAATTCGTCGACCGAACGTCGCGGGCGCGCGTTTGCGCGTTGCCCGAAGCGACGCGCGCGGTCGTCGAGATAGGCGTCCGCGGACTCCGCTTTGAATAGCCACCCAACGACCGCATAGACGACGATCAGCGGCGAAAAGACGAAGATCGTCGTGAGCACGGCGCCGACGCGCACCCAGACGGCGTCGATCCCGGTATAGTCGGCCACACCGGCGCAAACGCCGAGTAATTTGCCGTCGCGCTTGTTGAGCTGAAACTGGTGGCGGGGGGCGTTCATGATCGTCTCTCCTTGGTGTTGCGTCGGTCGTTCAGAGTTGGCGGGCCGTGTCCTGGCTTGATGGGACGGCGTGGATGTCGGCGACGGTCGCGCCGAGGCGCGAGGGCCGCCAGTCGGGATTGTCGGCGGCGATGATCCGTTCGATCGAATGCATGCGCTCGTCGAGCCGTTTGGCGGATTCGTGCATTTCGTCGAGCAGGTCTTCGTCATCGCGGCTCATCGACCCGCCGCGCTTCCACTGCGTCGAATAGTGAAGGATGAGCCAGGGAAGCCCGATGAACAGCATCCCGACGATGCCGATGGGAACGAGAACGTCTTCCATTTAAGTCTCCTTTGCAGCGCCGGCGGGCTTTTTGCCCTGCGCATTTTTCATCGCCGCGAGTTCGGCGTCGACACGGTCGTTGGATTCGAGATCCTCGATTTCCTGTTCGAGCGTTCGCGGCTGCGAGCCCATGCCGGCGGCTTCGGCGCGGCCCTCGGCGTAATCGACATCGCGTTCGAGCATTTCGAAGCGCGCAAAGGCGTCGTGGACGCGTTCGCCATTGGTCATTTCGCGCAATTTGATGCTGTTGTGCGCACCTTCGAGGCGCAGCCGGACGCTGCTCTGGCGCGAACGGGCGCCGCGCAGCTTGGTCTGCAATTTGGCGATGTCGTCCTCATAGCTGCGCAGCGTGGCGTCGAGCACGGCAATCTCCCGGCTCAGACTGTCGGCCATATCCGACGCCTTCTGCTTTTCGATCAGCGCCTGGCGGGCGAGATCCTCGCGATCCCTGCTCAGCGCCAATTCGGCCTTCTCGGTCCAGCCATCCCGCAGCTGCTCAAGCCGCGTAATC
>CAYQVL010000242.1:0-2392 GCA_964420825.1 uncultured Sphingomonadaceae bacterium | reverse complement strand
CGCATCTCCTTCTGGTCGGCGATCGTGCGCGCGGCGGAGGCGCGGACCTCGACCAGAGTCTCTTCCATTTCGAGGATGATCATCCGGATCATCTTTTCGGGATCCTTCGATCCGTCGAGCAGGTCGGTGACGTTGGCGGCGACGATGTCGCGGGTGCGGGAGAATATTCCCATGGCGTTAGTCCTAAGTCCCTCGATTGCTACTGGCCGGAAGAGGTGAGGGGAAAGCCCTACCGGCACGCTTGCCGGCGCTATGCGCGGCGCAGTTGCATCGACTGGTCCGAGACGTGGTTGGCGGCGAGCCGGCTCTGCTCGACCGGGTTACCGGCGTTGACCGGTCCGATCGTGCCGAGGACGGTGGTGGCGCTGATAATCAGTGCGGCGGCAGCGGCGACGGCGTTTTGGCGGAAGTTGAAGTTCGTCATCTGTGGTCTCCTGAACCTTGGCTTTGAAACTTTGGACCCGATCTTCATGACCGGTGATATCGAATCCAAAGCACAGGCCGTGCCAGTTTTGCAATTCCAGTATATTATAGGAGGTTATGGCGATAATTGCCGATTGAGAGCTGGATAATATCCTAAATATTGGCGTGAATCGCCAAAATATCGAGGAAAATAGGTGCAGTGATCGCATGCGCGGGCGGCATGGCGTTCCAGACTGTGGATTGAGCGACGGAGCGACCCAATTGGGGCGCATCCAAACACGGGCATTTAGCCTATCGCGGGTTCGCGATAGCGGATGATGCCGTCGGCGGTATAAAGGCCGGGCACGCGGATATAGCGGCCGACGAATACTTCGCAGCCGGCCGGCACGCCAAGGTCGAAAGCCTGATTTTCCGCGTCGCTCAGGCGTGCAACGCGGATCGGCGAAGCACCGCGAGCGATCATGGGGAAGCGTTCGAAAGCCATCGCCATGGCATGCCGTATAGAGCTTAAGAAAAGGTGGCGGCGGGCCAAGGCTTCGTCGCCCATAACCTTTACAAGCTCAGATTGAATTTCCTGTTCAGTCGCGAGAAGGTTGAATCTTAGGGAAAAGATCATTTGATCCCGACTCCGAATTATGATTAAGAATCGATTAACAGGGTGAGGGGTAGGGTTCATGGAGCAAAGCAGCTTGGGATCGACACGCGGCCGCGCGATGACCGAAGCGGACTTCGATATCGGTCTCGACGAAGCCGAATTGATGCCTGTCGCGCGTCGTGGGCCCTCGCCGCTTTTCGATCTCGGCCAACTCGAAGTCCGATGGGACGCCGAGCAGCGTGCGCTGTGGACCTTCATGACGCCGCAAGGCCGGCCGAGCTTCAACCTCGCCATGCTGCGCGACTTTCATATCTGGCAGCGCGAGATCGCGCGCCTCTATGGATCGGGCGACGAAGCGCTCGACTATCTGATTTTGGGATCGAAATTTCCGGGGGTGTGGAATTTCGGCGGCGACCTGAGCCTGTTCGCGCAATATATCCGCGACGGAAATCGTCGGGCGCTCGTCGATTACGGCCGTTCATGCGTCAATATCCTGCACCGCAACCTGCATTGCGTCGGCTTGCCGATCGTGACCATTGGGCTGGTCCAAGGGCAGGCGCTCGGCGGCGGCTTCGAAGCCTTGCTGTCGTTCAATGTGCTGATCGCCGAACGCAGCGCCAGGTTCGGCTTGCCCGAGGTCGCTTTCGGATTGTTCCCGGGAATGGGCGCGCATGCGTTGCTCGCGCGGCGGATCGGCTTTGCTCAGGCCGAGCGGCTGATCCTGAGCAACCGGACCTATTCCGCCGAAGAGATGTTCGACCTCGGCATCGTTCACCGGCTCGTCGACGATGGCGAGGGCGTGGCGGCCGTGGCCGACTATATCCGGCTCAACGCCCGCCGCCGGGCCGGCAACAGCGCTATCTATTCGGCCAGCCGCGAAGTGAATCCGGTGACGCTCGACGAACTCAACGCCATCGTCGACATCTGGGCCGATACCGCGCTCAAGCTTCGGGAAAAGGATTTGAAGCTCATGCAGCGGCTGATCAGCGCGCAGAGCAAATTGTCGGACAAGATCAGCGCAGGTTGACAACGCGCGGGTTATCGCCGGAACTGGCTTCGGTCGCAAGGCGATGGTGAACGGCCGCCGCAGTCATCGGTTTGGCATAATAATAGCCCTGGACGCGGCTGCATCCGGCCTCGCGGACACCGGCCAGCTGCTCTTCGGTCTCGACGCCTTCGGCTACGGTTGCCGCGCCGAGCGATTTGGCGAGCTGGACGACGGCGCGGATGATTTTCTGATCGGTCATGCTGTTGGCGATATTGCCGATGAACGACTTGTCGATCTTGATCGTGTTGAACTCCCAGTTGCGCAGATAGGTGAGCGACGAGAAGCCGGTGCCGAAATCGTCGAGGCACAGGCCCAGGCCCATTTTC
>CAYQVL010000241.1:0-3581 GCA_964420825.1 uncultured Sphingomonadaceae bacterium | reverse complement strand
GCCAGGGCGCTGAAGCGGCTGCCGTCGCGCAGCTTGGCGATGCCCTTGATCTCGGCGCCCGTGGCGATCCCGTCTGCGTCGCGCTGGACAAAGATGGCGTTGACCAGCTGGCCGCCGTGCGGCCCGATCCGGCTCTGGGCGTAGAGGTCGCCTGCGTCGTGCGCCGCGTCCACGATGTCGGCATCGAGGGCGCGTTCCTCGATCAGGTGCCGGCGCACCGCCGGCCAGGCTTCAGGATCAGCAGCGGGCGGGTTGAATGGCGGGCGCTCTTTCACCGCCGCCTCTACGGTCGGCATGATGCGGCGTTTCTGCGCCGCCAGCAGGTCGGCAGCGGTCGCATCGGTGCCGAACCGGTCTGCAAGCCAGGACAGAGCGCCGTTGAAGTCCGTCTCGGTGACGTATTTCACCAGATCGATGGCCCCGCGCGCGCCCTTCGCGCCTTTGATGCAGCGCCATTTGTCGCCATCGATCTCGATCTTGTGGGTCCGATTGCCCGCTGGCCCCGCGATCCAGCGCTGGCGGTTCTCCGACTTGCCGACATCTGCGGGGTCCACGGCCAGCCCAAGGGCGTCCAGGACGCTTGCAAGGGGCAGGGCGCGCATCTGGTCGGAAAGGGCGCGGCGGGCCTCCTTGGCCCGCTCCAGCGCGTCTGCGTTGATCTCGGCGGCCCTACGGGCCTCCACGCCCTTTCGATGCTCCACGGGCAGCTCAGCGGCCTTGGCGGCCTTGATCTTGATCGCTTCATGGACCTGGGCGCGCAGGTCGTTGGCCCACTTCTCGCGGCCAAACATCGGCGGCGTCGTGATTTTGGGCAGCTCGAGGTCGTCGGACGCGTTCACGCGCCGGTAGTATTCCGCGACAGACTGGTGGGTGGCGGTGGATCCGACGAGGCCCCGGCGCAGGCCGAGATCCTCGACGGCTTCGGCGTAGCGCGTCTGGTGGCCCGAAATCAGGCTCGTGCCTGGGTTCATCTTCGATGCCTTGCCACCGATCCACCGGCGAGCGTTGAGGCCGCCGGTGTCTGGATCGATGGGGACGATCAGGCCAGTGAGGTGCGGCGTCGTCTCATCGAGGTGGAATTCCAGATGGGCGACGTTCTCCTCGCCCCATTCCGCGACAAGCCAGGCGGTCGACTGCGCGACCCACGCGTCCCGGTCTGCGCGTGTGGAATCGCGCCACCAGTCCGGGCTGGTGGTCATCAGGACTTCGACGGCAAGGACGGAGTTGGAGCGGCGCAGCAGCTTCCCGTTCTCCGGGTCGCCCCGCCGCGCCCCGATTTTCGGGACCAGGCGCAACACGTCAGCCGCGGGATCATCGGTGCCGATCAGGATGGGGTTGTTGGCGCTGATGCTGGCATCGGCGTTCGGCGTCGGGATGTCGCGCCGCATGTGCTTCGAGCTGCCTTTGATCGAGGTGACGCTCCGCAGCTTGGCATAGCGCATGATCGCAAATGGGCGATCATCCGCACCAGGCGAGGCGACAGCGACACGGACTGCCTTCGCCAGAGCTGCACCGCCGCCGTCGGTGTTGGTCATTTCAGCAGGTGATCGCATGGCGCTGGCCTTTCTTGAGCATTCTCTCTCCCGGTCGAATGGCACCAGCGCAGCTGGTGGGGGCGGCTGTGCCGCCCTCCGGCGTAGCCGGAAGCTGTGCCATGGCGGACCGGGACGGACGCCAGCACAGCAGCCCCGCAGGGCCTCCGGAGGAACCCCCGGTAGGGCGAACTGCAAAGGTTGGTGGATGTAGGGAGCGCGGAGCGGCCCGAAAATCCACCAACCTTTGTGTAGTGAGTCCCCAAATGATTTTCACTACCGTTTCCTGTAGACATGGACGCTATGATGTAGCGACCATGCTCATTTGCATCAGCATCGTCTCGCGCACGTCTTTCGGCATGTGATCGGATGCATTCACTTGATGCAGAATCTCGTTGATCCCGGATGCGTTGCCTTCCTGCTGCATAGTCAGCAGGCCATCGAGAATAGCGCGGACACATTGCTCGCTGATGTCCTTGGTCTTGTTGGTCATGTCGGTCTCCTTTGCTGCCCCAACGTAGGTGAGGGCTGTGAAAATTACACGTTTTGCGGTTGTTCGATGGTTGGAAGCATCTGCTCGATCTCATCATCGAGGCGCGTAACCTCTCCCGTTTCGGGATCGTGTGGGGTCTCCAGAGGCAGTGCCTGCTGACCGGCCTCTTCCAAGGCTTCCATCCGCGTCGTTCGCTTGCGGCGAATCTCGGTGACAAATCGGACCCGATCCCCGTTGAAGAAGATCGCCGGGTTGATGAAGAACAAGGGCGGGTTCGTGCTCGGGGCAATGAAGCCCTTGGTGATCAGCTCTTCGAGTGCCCGGTAGTAGCTGGCTGATGATGGTGCCTTCAGTCCATGGCTCTGAAGTGTCTCACCCAGCTGTTTTTCTGTCAGATAGACTTGATCGCCGTCGCCCAAGCGAAGCTTGCCGACGTCCTGGATCAACACGGTAACGATCCGAAGGGCAGTCGGGGTCAGGTTGAAAAACCGATCAAGCTCTTCTGTGAAGAGCTTCACGAACGGTGCTGAGTCGACGGTCTTGATCCGCCTGATCTGAGCGACAGCGATCTGTTCATCGTTGACCATGACGGCAGCAGGACCTTCGGTCATCAGCTGCTCGCTCTTCTTCTTGAGCGGCACACGAAAGCCCTCTTCGGTCGCGAAAGGGTTCTCCTGGTATCTCTGCTTGAGCAGAGAGATCGGTTTTTGTGCTGACATATTTTTTTTCAAACCCGATGCTTGTTTTGAGACTATCGCCTCACCCAAGCTAAAGTCTTTTTCTCAAAAAACAATTCCAAAATGAGAAAAAAAGGGCACATAATGAGAAAATTACTTCAACCAGTGAGAATCTGGGTTGAATAATATCAATAGCTTAGCTGTTTCTCCTTTCTTTCTCTTATACGGCCTCTTGAGGCCTCGGATCACATTCTCCTTGAGAAGGTGATCTCATGGCCTGCCTGAAGGCAGGCGGGCGGCTATGCCGCCCATACCGGCTCCGCCGGTATTCTTCTCCGGGGGAGAGAGGGGAACAGGGGTTGTGAGGTTAGGGAGAAAGATCAGGTGTCGTGTTGTCGGTGAGGTCAGAGGCTTCATCGGCGGCGTCCGTGGATAGTGCCGATGCCCAGGGGTCCGTTCCGCCGCCAGATCGAGTCTTGGCGTCAGCAACGGCCCAATCGTTCCAGTCCTCGTGGGGTAGGGCAGGCGGCAGACGCTTCCATCCGTCTCCAAGGGCGGCGGCCTGGGCGTCCCCGGCCGCGTTGCGGTCCTGTCCAGCAAAGCGTTTCGCGTCGGCCGCGACCGCAGCCAAGATCGGCTCTGGCACGTTGCCGTCGCCTGCGGTGCTGATGATCGTGATCGGTGAGGCTGTCTTGGCCTTCCGGCGGATCAGGCCAAGCGCAGAGAGTGCATCGATCGCGGATTCGACGATGACGACGCGCACAGCGTCACCGATTTCCCGCAGGCCGGCACGGAACGCACCGCGTTTCTTGTCGCTGCCGGGAGCCAGGGCGCTGAAGCGGCTGCCGTCGCGCAGCTTGGCGATGCCCTTGATCTCGG
>CAYQVL010000240.1:0-3582 GCA_964420825.1 uncultured Sphingomonadaceae bacterium | reverse complement strand
GCACTATCGCCGGCGACCCGCAGCGGGGCCATTTAGCTTGGCCCGCAGCCAATGGCTTAAAAGCCGGAAACGAGACTCACGCGCATGACCCCCAAAGACGAACTTCTCTTCCTCGCGCTCGGCGGCTCGGGCGAGATCGGCATGAACGTCAATCTCTATGGCTGTCAGGGCAAATGGGTGATGGTCGATTGCGGCATGACCTTCGGCGATCCGCATTATCCGGGTATCGACCTCATCCTTCCCGACCTCGAATTCATCGAGGAGCGCGCCGATGATCTGCTCGCTATCGTTCTGACGCATGGCCATGAAGACCATATCGGCGCCTTGCCCTATCTCGCCGCCGATCTTGATGTCCCGCTCTATGCGACGCCGTTTACCGCCGGGCTCATTCACGGCAAGCTCAAGGAAGAAGGCCTGCTCGCCGAGATCAAGCTCCATATCATCGAGCGCGAGCATGGCCGCTTCGCGCTCGGGCCGTTCGGCTTCGAATATTTTCCGCTCGCCCATTCGATTCCCGAGGGCAACGCGCTGCTCATCGATACGCCCCATGGCCGCATCTTCCACACCGGCGACTGGAAGCTCGACGAGGAACCGCAAATGGGGACGCCAAGCACCGCCGAAGAGCTGACCGCGGTTGGCGATCAGGGCATTCTCGCACTCGTCTGCGACTCGACCAATGTCTTCAACGAACAGGCTTCGGGGAGCGAGGGCGACGTCCGCAAGGGGCTCGACGAGGTCGTCGGCGCGCCCGAGGGCCGCGTGCTGGTGACGACCTTCGCCTCGAACGCCGCGAGACTCAAGACGCTCGGTGAGGTCGCCAACGATACCGGCCGGCAGGTCTGCGTCGCCGGGCGCTCGCTTGATCGCATCATCTCGAACTGCCAGGCGAGCGGCTATTTGCTCGATTTTCCCAAGACGGTAGATTTCGAAACGGCGATGAAGCTGCCGCCGCGCGAGCTGATGATCATCGCCACGGGCGGGCAGGGCGAATCGCGCGCCGCGCTCGCCCGAATCGCCTCTGGCAGCCACGAGATCAAACTCGATCATGGCGATCTCGTCATCTTCAGCTCGAAGCAGATTCCGGGCAACGAGATCGCCATCGGCCGCATCCAGAACGCGCTTGCCGAAAAGGAGATCGCGATGATCACCGACCGTCAGGCCTTCGTCCACGTCTCGGGCCATCCCGGCCGCCCCGAGCTCGCCGAGATGTACAAATGGATCCGCCCCGAAATCCTCGTGCCCGTCCATGGCGAAATGCGCCATATGGCCGAGCAGGCGCGTTTCGGGCTCGAACAGGGTATAGCCAAGACGATCGTCCAGCAAAATGGCGATGTCGTCCGTCTTGCGCCCGATGGTCCCGCAATCGTCGATCATGCGCGCGCTGGCCGTCTGGTGCTCGACGGCGACGTCATCCTGTCCGCCGACGGTCCGACGATGAACGAGCGCCGCCGGATTGCCGAGCGCGGGCTGATCGCCGTCACCGTCGCTCTCGATGGCAAGGGCAAGCTGCAAGGATCGCCCGCCATTTCGATGGCCGGCGTACCGATCGAGGACGAGATTGAGGCATTCATCGACGAAGCCGTCAAGGCGGCGGCCGATGCCGTAAGCAAGGGCGCCGCGTCCGGCGAGAAGCTGCGCGAGGCAGTCCGCCTTGCCGTACGCCGCACCGCGACCCGCTGGACGGGCAAGAAACCCGTCGTCAACGTCTCGCTTATGGAAGTCTGACATGCAGCCGATCTCGGCAATCTCGATCTATTTCCTGTTCTGGTTCCTGAGCCTGTTCTTCGTGCTGCCGTTCGGCGTCAGGACCGAGCAGGATATCGGCAACGAACCCGCGCCCGGCCATGCCGAAAGCGCCCCGCACCGGTTCAGCTTCGGCAAGGTGGCGTTGCGCACGACGCTGTTGTCCGGCGCGCTTTTCGGTCTGTTCTACGCCAATTTAAGCTATGGCTGGCTCGGCATCGATGCGCTCGATTTTCTCAAGCCCGAGCATATGCGCGGCGGCCCTAACTCCTGATCCGCTCGATCGCCTGGGCAAGCGCGACGTAAAGCTTGCCATTGTCCGACGAGAGCAACGTCACCGCCAGCGGCGAGCCGTCGCGCGTGGCGAGAACCCGGCGCAACATCGCCTCGAAATCGTGGATATAGCGATTCACTTGCTGGTGGAATTCGGGCTCTTCTTCGTAATGATGCGCGATCTCGCGCGCCTCGCCGCTGTCGAGCAGTCGTACCGCGCGGCGTGCAAAAATACCGCGGTCGCCCTTGAGATAGGCGGCCCAGGCGGTATCGGTGACGTCGTTCGAAAGTATCTTGGTGACGTCGATCGCGGTCGAGTTGAGCGATTCGATCAACAATGTCACGCGGCGCGCGAAGCTGTTCATATCGGCGGCTTCGGTTTCGGCGCGCGCCTCCTCGATGCGCGCCTCAATCGCTGCGCTGGATGTCGCGATTTCGCCGATTCGCGCGGCGAGATTTTCGCTCGCGCGTTCGGCAGCGGCGATGGCGTTTGCCGACGCCGCGCTGATATCGGCCATCCGTGCTTCGACATTGGCGCCGATGGCTTCGGTCATCGCTTCGCGCGTCGCTTCGCCGAGAGCGGCGGCGCTTTGCGGGATAACCTCGCCAATCGCCGTGCGCGCTCGTTCGGCCGCCTGATCGGCGGTCTCGCGTACGCGCAATAGCGCCTCGATGAGCCGCGGAGCGGCGGCGTCGGCGATGCTTCGCGCCTGTTCGCCGGTCGCGCCGAGCGTGGTCTCGAGATCGCTTGCCGCCTGGCGCATCATCGCGATGCGGTCGTCGATATGCGCGACGAAGGCGTTGAGCGCTTCGCTTTGCGCGGCGAGGCTGTCGGCGCTGCCGTTCATATGCGCGAGCACCGCGGCCGCAGATTCCTCGAGCGAGACTACCTCCGGCGTGAGCGCGGCAATGACGTCGCGGGTTTCCCCGGCTCGCTGTTCGACCGAAGCGAGGCTGCGCGGTAGTGTGGTGTCGAGCGATTCGGTGCTCAGGTCGAGCGCCGCCTTGACCTTGGCCGCGCGCCCGATCAGTCGCTCGGTCGCGGCGTCGTTGCCGCCGATCTGTTCGCCCATCGCGCGCATATCCGCCTCGAGCGCAACGATTTCTTCGCCGAGACGGCGAATATGCACGGCGCCGGCTTCGCCGATCGCCGTGATCCGGCTTTCGACTCCGCCGAGATTGCCGTCGAGCGTGTCAAGCATCGTGCCCGTCGCGGCGCTCTGTTCGCCGAGCTTTGCTTCGAGATCGTCGAGCACCGCGGTCGCGCTGCCGATCCGCGTTTCGAGCGCGGCGGCTGCCCCTTCGCCGCGGTGATCGAACCCGGCGCGCGCCGTCTCGACCATGGCCGCCAGTGCCGCTCCGATTTCCTCGACGGCGCGCCGGGTCTCGTCGACCGCCTTGCCCGATCGCTCGAGCGCATCTTCGATGGCGGCGTTGATCCGTGTGCCGGTCTCGTCGAGACCGCTCGCGGCGACGGCCGCGACGCCCTCGATCTGGGCGAGATTGGCGGCGAGGCGCTGGGCAGCGCCGCTGGCGATATCGTCGGCCTCGCGCCCGCGCACCGCC
>CAYQVL010000239.1:0-3605 GCA_964420825.1 uncultured Sphingomonadaceae bacterium | reverse complement strand
ACAAGGTCCGCCATCTCGGCGTCAAGCTCAAGCACAACGCCAATCGCGCGCTGATCGCGGGCAAGCGCATCGTGCTGATCGACGATTCGATCGTCCGCGGAACGACGAGCACCAAGATCGTGGAAATGATGCGCGAAGCCGGAGCGAAAGAAGTCCATATGCGCATCGCCAGCCCGCCGACGCGGCACAGCTGTTTCTACGGCGTCGATACGCCCGAACGCGAAAAGCTGCTCGCGGCGAATATGGATGTCGAGGAGATGACCGCCTTCATCAATGCCGACAGCCTCGCCTTCATCTCGATCGACGGTCTCTATCGCGCGCTCGGCGAAGACGGGCGGCAGAACGATCATCCGCAACGCTGCGACGCCTGCTTTACCGGCGACTATCCCACCCCGCTGACCGATCATGACGATCTGGGATCGATCGCCCAGCTGCCACTGCTTGCCGAGCGAGTCACATGATCCTTGGCACAGTGAGTGCGGGCACGCTTCGATGACGGGTATTTTGGAAGACAGGCTGGCGCTCGTAACCGGCGCCAGTCGCGGGATCGGCGCGGCGACGGCCGAGGAGCTCGCCGCACGCGGCGCGCATGTCGTGCTCGTCGCCCGGACCGCCGGCGGGCTCGAAGAAGTCGAGGATGCGATCCACGGGGCCGGCGGCAGCGCGACGATCGCGCCGCTCGACCTGACCGACGGCGACAGCATCGCGCGGCTCGCCGCGGCTATCTCCGAACGCTGGAAGGCACTCGACATCCTCGTGCTCAACGCCGCGATGCTCGGCACGCTGACCCCGGTCGCGCAGATCGACGCCAAGGAATTGTCCGCGGTGATGACGCTCAACTTCATCGCCCAGCAGGCGATGATCGCGGCGTTCGATCCGATGTTGCGCAAGAGCGACGCCGGGCGCCTGATCGCGCTGACATCGAGCGTCGCCGCGAGCCCGCGCGCCTATTGGGGCGCTTATGGCGCATCGAAGGCCGCGCTCGAAACGCTCGTCACCGCCTATGGCGAGGAGGTCAAAAACGTCTCGCCGGTGCGCGTTGCGATCGTCGATCCGGGCAGCACCGCCACCAAGATGCGCGAACTCGCCTATCCGGGCGAGGATCAGGCGATGCTCAAGCCCCCCGGAGACGTGGCGAAGCGACTCGCCGATCTCCTCGCCGCCGATTTCGAGACCGGCGCGCGGATCGCCGTCGAGAGCTGACTCTTCCCGCCGCGACCGCTCGAGGAAATCGCGCAAACTATACAAAGTAAACACACATCCGCGGTTCGCGCCGGCGTCATGCCCGGCTTGATCGGGATGTGTCGGCGGGACCGGCGAGCCGTTACGATGGAAGAAGCCGTCTTCCTCGGGCATCCTCGGGTGGACGTAAAAGGGCGATTCGGGGTCTGCTCGGTCCGTCATCCGACAGTATAGATCAGACCATTTCCTACATTTCAAGGAAATAGGATTTTGGAATACGGGCCAACGACCGCTTGCGGCGCATTACCAACTTTGATGCCGCGTTCGCTTTGCGCCCATTGGCAGCCTTTCCGCGTCGTCGCAAGCAATGCTCATAGCTGCCGTTCGTTTCGGCAGTTGGTCAGCGTGCGTTCCAGGTAGGAACGGGCATAAAGCCGGCGTCATTATCGACTCCGATACTGTAATCCGCTACGTCATGCTGACGGTGACCTATCCGCGGGGGGCGGAGAATGCAGGATTCTCGTTCGGCGCCGCTAAGTAATAACCCCGCTCTGAACGTCGATGTTCTGGCGCTTGTCGCTGATTCAGTGATCTGCACTGACCAAGACGGACGCATCTTGGTTTTTAACCAAGCTGCCGAGAAGTCTTTCGGCTACAGCGCAAGCGAAGTGATCGGCCAGCCGGTGGAAATGCTGATTCCGCAGGGCGACCGTTCGGAACACGCTCGTCAAGTGCACAACTTTGCCTTGGAGGGCAGCGCCGCGAACCGACTCATGGGCCTTCGCCGGGAAGTCCGGGGCCGACGCAAGAACGGGGACGAGTTTCCGTCCGAGGCGATGGTGTCGCGCCAGACGATCGATGGCAGGATGATCCTGACCGTAGTCGTCCGCGACATCACTGAACGCAAGGAGCTAGAGAAACTGCGTAAGGCGGCTGCGCGCGAACTAGAGCATCGGCTGAAGAACGTGCTGTCGGTCGTCAATTCCCTGATCTCGCTCAGCGCCGCGAGCGCGACAAACGTGGGCGAGTTCAAAGAGTCGCTCACCGGACGGCTGAACGCCTTGGCCAAAACTCAAAGCGCCCTGCTTGGCAAGCAGCAGGGCGCCAGCCTGAGCGAGCTTTTTCTGGCGGAGCTGGCGCAGTACCAAACCCCGGACGGAGCGAATGTGACCATTGAAGGCCCGCCCGTTTCGGTGCGCCGAAGGGCAGCTCAGATCCTGGCGCTGGCCGTCCACGAACTTGCGACAAACTCGGCGAAATATGGTGCGCTCCGCAGTGCCGGTGGACGCGTCGCCGTGACTTTTGACTTGAAGGGTGAAGGGGATGAGTGCCTGCTCGTCATCACGTGGCGAGAAGCAGGAGGGCCGCCTGTGAAACCACCGGAGCGCCAGGGTTTCGGCACGCGCCTTATTAAGCAGGTTGTTGCAAGAGCCCTTCGCGCTGACGTGGCCATGGACTATCGACCGGAAGGACTGGTCTGCCGGATGACATTACCGAGGAGCGCGGTGGAATCAGACCGGTAGGAATAAGCGCGGAAGCGTTCCAGCGCCACGTCGTTGAAACCGATTTGTAAGGTGAGCAGCCCGCGCGCTCAATGCCCGGAATGGGCCGAAAACGGACATTCCGCTTCTTCACGCCCGCTGACGAAGAGGAGACAGTCGGCGATCGGCCAATAGCGGACGTTCGAATCTCAAGGGCAACCAACCCCCCGCCACAAACTAGGCTTTACTTAACCTTCACGCACCAGCCATCGCCAAGGGACTCAGCTACTCCCCCGCCCCTTCCGCATCGATCGTCCGGATCACCTCGCGGTAGAAGGCGTCGCGGCGGGGGTTCAGTTCTCGGCTCGTCGCGGTCGGCCAGTCGCCGTTCGAGGCGATGACGAGGCCGCGCGACGGATCGATGAAGATGCCCTGGCCGAAAATGCCCTGCGCGGCGAAGCTGCCATCGTCAAAGGTCCACCACAAATAGCCGTAGCCGCGGCCGGGCGCGCCGATATCGGCCTGCATCGTCCCCGCCGCCTCGAACCAGCCTTGGGGCACCACGCGCTCGCCGCCGATCTCCCCGCCTTCGAGCACGAACTGGCCGAAGCGCGCATAGTCGCGCACGCTCGCCGAGATGCAGCAGCCGCCGATCTCGCTGCCGCCGGCGTTGAGTATCCACACGCCGTCCCGCTCCATGCCGAAGGGCGCCCAGATCTGCTCCGACAGATACTGTGCGAGCGGCCGCCCGGTGGCGTTGGCGACGAGTATGCCGACGAGGCTGGTCTCGCCGGTATTGTAGAGCCAGCGCGTCCCCGGTTCGGCCTCACGCGGCAGGCGGCGCATATAGGTGACAAGCGGATCGGCGCCGGGCTCGGGCTCGACATTGTTGAACCGCGCCACATCCGAATCGGGATCGGTATAGTCTTCGTTCCAGCGCAC
>CAYQVL010000238.1:0-3648 GCA_964420825.1 uncultured Sphingomonadaceae bacterium | reverse complement strand
CCTTCACGTCCACCTCACCGGCGATCCCGGCGGCGATTTCTGGAAGGAAACGGTCGAGCCCGACGAGTGGGGCGTCGTTATCGGCGTCAAGAACGCGCTCGCGACGGTGCGGGCGGGCTTTACCACGGTACGCGAGGCAGGGTCGGCGCAACACACCGCCTTTGCGCTGCGCCGCGGCACCGCCGAGGGCGTCATCCCCGGACCGCGTATCATCGCTGCAGGTCCGCCGCTGGCGATCGTCGGCGGCCATGGCGACGTCAGCGGTTTCCGCCCCGAAATCAACGAAATCCTGTCGTCGGGCTATAGCTGCACCGGGCCGGTCGAATGTGCCGAAAAGGTCCGCCGCGCGTCGCAGAACGGCGCCGATACGATCAAGATCACCGCGACCGGCGGCGTCCTGTCGCAACAGGGCCGCGGGCTCGAGGCACATTTTTCCGATGCCGAAATGAAATCGATCGCCGACACCGCCCACTCGCTCGGCCTCAAGGTCATGGCGCATGCGCACGGCGCACGCGGCATCGAGGCCGCCGCCAAGGCAGGCATCGATTCGATCGAGCACGGCACCTATCTTGACGAGGCGGCGGCCAAGGCGATGGTCGCCAATAATACCGTTCTCGTTCCGACGCTGATGGCGTTCCAGGGCGTTACCGAACGGCTTGGCAAGGGCATCTACACCCCCGTCGTCGAGGACAAGATCCGCGCCGTCGCCGAAACCGCGCGCGTCTTCATGGGCCGCGCACGCAAATGGGGCGTCAAGATAGCCTTCGGCACCGATGCCGGCGTCTTCGCGCACGGCCGCAATGCCGGCGAGTTCCGCCTGATGATGGGCCAGGGCATGACCAGCCGCGAAGCGCTCGCCAGCGCTACCACGGTTGCCGCCGAAGTGCTCGAAATGCAGAACGAGATCGGCCGACTCGCCCCGGGCTATTCGGCCGACATGATCGCGGTCGACGGCAACCCGCTGGACGATGCGACGATCCTCGAAAACGTCGGCTGGGTCATGGTACGCGGCAAAACGGTCGAGTGACGTAACCGGCCAGCCGCACCCTCGCCTGCCCCTTGCATCACGCCGTTATCCGTATTAGGCAGATAATACACTCGATCTGAAAGGCCCCGTCATGACCCTCCTCCGTTCCGCCTCGATCCTCGCGCTCATGCTTCCACTCGCCGCCTGCGCGACGATCGACGATGGCACCGCCGCTCCCTCGGTCGCCGATCGCGTTGTCGCCGCGGTCGATACCGCCACGGCAACCCAGGCCGAGCACGATCGCCTGTTCGCGCTGTTCGCCGCGAGCGACGAGGCCAATCTCAAGCGCAACCCGGTCGAGGCGCTGTTTCGCGGCGACATGCGCTACGCAGACCGGCTCGGCGATTACCTCACCGACGAATACAACGATGCCGAACGCGCCGCCGCCAACGACAACCTCGCCGCGCTTGCCGAAATCGATCGCGGCGCGCTCGATGCGAACGACCGGATCGCTTATGATGTCTTCGCGTACAACCAGCGCCAGGCGCTCAAGGGCCTGACGCCTGAAATCCTCGCGCTGACCGATGTCCGCCCGGTCAATCACTTCTCGGGCCTGCACACCTTCTATCCGACCTTCGCCAGCGGCAAGAGCGCCGCGCCGTTCAAGACGATCGCCGACTATGAGAACAACCTCAAGCGGCACGCCGAATACATCACGCTGACCGACCGCGCGATCGCCCGCTTCCGCGAAGGCATGAAAAGCGGCGTCGTCGAGACCAAGCTGACCGTTCGCAATGTCATCGAACAGCTCGATACCCAGCTCGCCCAGCCGGTCGACCAGTCGCCCTTCTACGGTCCGATCGGCATGTTTCCCGACGATTTCAGCGCCGCCGACAAGGCGCGACTGACGAGCGAATATCGCGACGTCATCGCAAACGGCATCTATCCCGCGCACAAGCGCCTGCGCGATTTTCTCGCCAACGAATATCTGCCCGAGGCGCGCTCCGAGGTCGGCCTGTCGCAGATGAAGGGCGGCGCGAAACTCTATGCGCAGATGATCGAGAGCACGACGACGCTGCCGCTGACCGCCGACTATCTCCACGATCTGGGCCTCAGCGAGGTCGCGCGGATCCGTACCGCAATGGAAAAGGTCAAGGCCGAGGTCGGATTCGAGGGCTCGCTCAACGAGTTCTTCGAAGCGCTACGCGCCGATCCCAAGCTCCAGCCCAGGAGCCGCGAATGGCTGACCCAGGATTATTACCGCATCGGCAAGCTGGTCGACGCGCAAATCCCGCGCTTCTTCTCGCTCGTGCCGAAGACCCCGCTCGAAATCCGCCCCTATGAGGAATTCCGCGAGAAGTTTCAGGCCGGAGGCAGCTACCAACAAGGCGCGCCCGACGGTTCGCGACCCGGCATCTTCTATTTCAACGCCTACGACCTGCCGAGCCGCAACATCATCGGCAACACCACGCTCTATCTCCACGAAGGCGCACCCGGCCACCATTTCCAGATCAGCCTGGCACAGGAGAACGAGGCGCTGCCCGCGTTCGTGCGCTTCGGCGGCAACACCGCCTTTGTCGAGGGCTGGGCGCTCTATGCCGAGACGCTGGGCTACGACATGGGCCTGTTCGACGATCCCTATCAGCGCATGGGCACGCTCTCGGACGAGATGCTGCGCGCGATGCGCCTCGTCGTCGATACTGGCATCCATGCCAAAGGCTGGGGCCGCGACAAGGCGATCGCCTACATGATCGACAATTCGACGATGGGACAGACCGACGCCACCGCCGAGGTCGAGCGCTATATCGCGATTCCCAGCCAGGCGCTCGCCTACAAGGTCGGCGCGCTGACCATCCAGCGGCTCCGCGACAAGGCGAAGGCAGCGCTCGGCGACCGTTTCGACATTCGCGATTTCCACGCGCAGGTTCTCGGCACCGGCGCGCTGCCGCTACCCGTGCTCGAACAGAAGATCGACGACTGGATCGCGGCCGGCGGCGGCGCATAACCGCATCAGGCTTGCGAGCGAAGCGCGCAGGAAACGATCGAGAGGGGCGAATGCGCCCCTCTCGCCCATCGGAACATCATGGATTCTCCGTGCGTTAGTATTGTGAAGGCGCCGCCTCCGCGCGCCGCACGAACGAGGAGACACGTCATGGCGACGAACACCGGCGACGGCCATCGCACCGGTTCGGTCGACAACCGCACCCAGGTCAGGAATCCCGCGACAGGCCATTACACCAAGCGCAACCGCGATCCCGACAGCCCCGACAACGGCGAGTTCATAGACACCAAGTCCGATCGCGAACCCTTCAAGGGCGTCGCCAAGGAACCCGACGGCAGGCGGAGCTGAACGCCTCTCTCCCTTCCCTCCCGCACACTCGAAAATCGAAAGACACCATCATGGCCAACACCAATTCCAATCCCGCCAGCGCCCGAACCGGCGGCCCGAGCATCTCGAGCACAGGCGCGCCGTCGCAGCAGAACCAGGTCGATTCGCAGAAGGGCAGCGATGCCAACGCGACGGGCAAATCGCCGACCGATGCACCGCGCGGCAACCCCGGCGACACGCGCACCGACGGCGGCAAGCAGCCGAGCGATCCGGTCCAGAACGCCGCCAAGGGCTGAGGGCGCTTCTTCTTTCCTACAATTTCGCGGCTATGATATGATGCGCTCATGATCGC
>CAYQVL010000237.1:0-3655 GCA_964420825.1 uncultured Sphingomonadaceae bacterium | reverse complement strand
TGACGAGCGCCGACGCCTGGGCCGGCGTCGTCATCGGCGGCGAGCTGAGCAGCAACGGGATGCCCAATTTTTCGAGCGTGCTCTCGGCCCCGCGCGCCCAGTCTATCCGCCACTATGTCATCGAAAAGGCGAACTGGGACCTGCGGCGGATCCGCGCGCGGCGCGCGGAGGATGCGGCGGATTAGGGCGGGCTGGATTGCTTCGCGCTTCGCTCCCCGCAATGACGACGAGGCCCTAGAAGCGCGCGCGCAGCGTCAGGCGGGCGTTGAGCGGCTCGCCGGTGGAGATGTTGTTGTTGTTGTGCGCGGCGGGGAAATAGGCGGTGTCGAAGAGGTTTTCGACGTTGAGCTGGACCGAGACATTGTCGGTCACGTCGTAGAACAGCGCGGCATCGACGCGCGTATAGCCGGGGATCCGCACGCTGTTGTCGATCGCCGCGAATTGCGACGACTGATAAGTCACGCCGCCGCCCAGGCCGAGCCGCCGGATGACGTTCACGCGGCTCCACAGCGACGCCATATGCTCGGGCACCTGCGCGAGACGGCGGTTGGCGAGCGCGGCGCCCGCGACGCGGCCGCGTTCGTCGGCGTCGAGATAGCTGTAGCCGGCGTTGATCACCCAGCCGGGACGAATTTCGCCGGCGAGCTGAAGCTCGATCCCCTCGGTACGGCTGCCGGTGAGGATCGTGTCGCCCGGGTTGTTCGGATCGGCGGTCGTGCCGTTTTCATTGTCGAGCCGGAAAACCGCCGCGCTGACGTCGAAGCCGGGTAGCGGCCCCCACTTCACGCCGAGCTCGTAACTGTCGAAGCGTTCGGGCGCGAGCGCTTCGTTCGACGGCGTGAGATTGAGGAACTGGTCGCTCGAGCGCGGCAGGAAGGAGCGCGCGAAACTTGCGTAGAATGAGAGGTTTTCGACCGGCTTGACGATCACCCCGATGCGCGGCGACCATTGATTGTCGGTGCGCGCGAAGAGGCCGTCATTGCCGTCGCCCGCCCCGTCGGCGACCTCGATGGCGTCGGTGACGTCGATGCTGAAGCGGTCGTAGCGCAGACCGGCGACGATCTGGAGATGATCGCCGATTGCGATCTGATCCTGCGCATAGAAGGAGAGAAACTCGACGTCCGAGGCGCTCTGCCGGTTGAAGCGGGGGAAGGAAAAGGAAGGAATCGCCAGCGGATCGCTGAACGGCAGGACGACGATATCGTCCATGCTCGTCGAAAAGAGGATATCGCGGCGGGCGTTGCCCGATTGCTGGTCGCCATATTCATAACCGAGCAGCAGCATATGGCCGATCGGGCCGGTCGCGCCATTCCAGACGAGGTTGCCCTGGACGATGAAATTTTCGCGCTGCGTCGTATCGCGATAGCCGTCGAGCGACACGGCGTTCGCCGCGCCATCGAAACCGACCGGAAAGATATTCTGGTAGAGCTTGTCGTAATCGGCATATTGGACCGCGGTGTTGAAGCTCAGGCTGTCGTTGAATCGATGATCGAAGCGCGCGCGGGCGATGTTCGCCTGCAACGTCGTGACATTGGCCCGGGGCGAGCCGAAGAAGGTGTCGGTTACGCCTCCGAGCGGCGCGCCACCGAGCGAGGGGATGCCGCGATCGGTGACGCGGTCGTCGTCGACGATTTCGTAAGAGGCGACGAGACTCGTCGAGGGGCCGAGCGCCAGCGTCGCGGTCGGGTTGATCGCGAAGCGCTCGCCGCCGAAAAAGTCGCGATGATTGGCGAGATGCTCGTAAAAGCCGTTGAGCCTGAAGCCGAAGACCTCGCTGCCCGAGACGTTGATATCGGTCGATAGATAGGCGGCGCCGAAGGTGTCGACGCCGACGGCGGCGGCGGCGAAGCGCTCGTCGAGCCGCGCGGTCTTGGTGACGCGATTGATGACACCGCCGCCGCCGCCGCGGCCGAAGATCAGCGCATTGGGCCCGCGCAGGATTTCGACGCGCTCGAGATTGTAGAGCGGACGGAAATACTGCACGTCGTCGCGCAGCCCGTCGATATAGAAATCGGCGGTCGTGTTCTGGCCGCGGATGGTGAACTGGTCACGGTTGCCCTCGCCCTGCCCCGCCGAGGCGCCGGGGGTATAGCGCAATATGTCGCCGATATCGGTGAGCGCCTGATCGTCGATCTGCTCGCGACCGACGATCGACAGGCTTTGCGGGATATCGATCAGCGGGGTTTCGGTCTTGGTCGCGCTGGTCGTGCTTTCGGGGGCGTAATGGCCGGTGACGACGATCGCCGGCGCGGCCGTCGCGGCGGCATAGGTCAGCGCTTCCTCCGCCTGGGCGGGACCGGCCAGTGCGGCGGCGAGAATGGGAAGCGAGCCGAAAGCCGGCATCGAACAGCGCATGGAGTATCCTTTTTGCGAATCGTTATCAAGAAAAGACGCTCCTATTGCGGCTCGTTCTCATTTGCAAGGACTGTAATCGCCGCGGCGCGATCAAGGCCGGGGTCAGAATCGATGACTGCGCATCGATCGTTCGGGCGCCCGATACCCGTGCCCCGAGCCGCCGCCGGACAACTCGCTTCTCGGTGCTTGCGACTCTCCCCGCGCCCGTCCTATGACGGGACCGAACACGCACCCGCAGGAGCGCCGCGCCCATGAAGAAAATCGAAGCGATCATCAAACCGTTCAAGCTCGACGAGGTCAAGGAGGCGCTCCACGAGGTCGGAGTGACGGGGATGACGGTGACCGAGGCCAAGGGCTTCGGGCGGCAAAAGGGCCATACCGAACTCTATCGCGGCGCCGAATATGTCGTCGATTTCCTGCCCAAGGTGAAGCTCGAGGTCGTCGTCGACGACGGCCTCGCCGACCGCGTCGTCGAGGCGATCCAGACCGCCGCACAGACCGGACGGATCGGCGACGGCAAGATCTTCGTATCGCCGGTCGACCGGGCGGTGCGGATACGGACGGGCGAGCAGGATAGCGACGCGGTTTGAAGAATTTTCTTCTCCGCTTGAGCGAGACGGATACGGAAACCTGGCGACAAGGGAGCCTAGTTGAAGTTGGATGAGGGGATGGCGAGCTGAGCGGCTCCATTCCGCAAAAAGCCGTTCGCGTTTCGAGTCTATTCGGCCGCAGACGCGGCCGGTCCCTCGCCCGGCCCTGCGGTCCGACGTCTCCCGCGAGGGGAAAGGCGAGATAGATGCTGCGCTGCAAAAATTATTTGTGCGATTGCGAAGACTGCGATAGGTTTCGGGCTTCGGATTCGCGCGCAAACGAGGGGAAAGTTTCATGACCACGACCGCAAAGGACATAATCAAACGCATCGAAAGCGATGAGATCGAATGGATCGACCTGCGTTTTACCGATCCGCGCGGCAAATGGCAGCACCTCCAGATGTGCGCCGGGGTGATGGGCGAAGACGAATTCGAGGACGGACTGATGTTCGACGGATCGTCGATCGCCGGCTGGAAGGCGATCAACGAAAGCGACATGGTATTGAAGCCCGATCTCGACGCGGTCTATGAAGATCCGTTTTCGGCGACGCCGATGCTCGCCATATGCTGCAACATCGTCGAGCCGGGCTCGGGCGAGCTTTATGCGCGCGACCCGCGTTCGACCGCGACGCGCGCCGAAGCCTATCTCAAGGCCACCGGCATCGGCGACACCGTCTATGTCGGCCCCGAAGCCGAATTCTTCATGTTCG
>CAYQVL010000236.1:0-3657 GCA_964420825.1 uncultured Sphingomonadaceae bacterium | reverse complement strand
CCATAGGTGGAGGCCATGAACCCCGCCCCCTGCTCATGCCGCGTCAAAATCAGCTTGATCTTTGTGGAACGTGACAAGCTGTCCAGAAAGTCGAGGTTCTCCTCGCCGGGCACCCCGAACACATATTCCACACCCTCGCCTTCGAGGCACTGCACCAGCAGATCAGATGCCTTCGTCATGTCAATTCCCCCAAAATCAGTCCGCTAGCCGAAAGGGCTCACACCACGCCGTAAGCCAGCATCGAATCCGCCACCTTCTTGAAGCCGGCAATATTCGCCCCCTTCACATAATCGGTATAGCCCTTCCCGTCCGAGCCATACTCAAGGCAGCGCTCATGAATGCCGGCCATGATGTCAAGCAGATGCTGCTGCAATTCAGCCTCTTTCCACGAAATACGCGCCGAATTCTGGCTCATCTCCAGCCCGGAAACCGCCACCCCGCCCGCATTCGAAGCCTTGCCCGGCGCATACAGAATCTTCGCCGCCTTGAAGACATGCACCCCGTCCAGGTCGGTCGGCATGTTCGCCCCTTCCGAAACAGCCATGCAGCCATTCTTCAAAAGCATCTTCGCTTCTTCGCCGTTCAGCTCATTCTGCGTCGCACAGGGCAGCGCCAGATCGCACGGCACACTCCACGGCCGCGCCCCGCCGCCATGGAAGGTCGCCCCCTTGAATTCCTTGGCATATTCCGAAATCCGCCCGCGCCGGTGCGTCTTGTGCTCCTTCACCCAGTCGATCTTCTCCTGGGTAAAGCCGTCCGGATCATGCACAAAGCCTTCCGAATCCGAAAGCGTCAGCACCTTGCCGCCAAGCTGCACGATCTTCTCGGCCGCATGCGTCGCCACATTGCCCGATCCCGAAATCACCGCCGTCTTGCCCTCGATCGAGTCACCCTTGGTCTTCAACATGTTCTGCAGAAAATACACCGCCCCATAGCCCGTCGCCTCGGTGCGGATGAGGCTGCCGCCCCACTCCAGCCCCTTGCCGGTCAAAACGCCGGTAAAATTGTTGGTGATCCGCTTGTACTGGCCAAACATGAAGCCGATCTCGCGGCCACCCACGCCAATATCGCCCGCCGGCACGTCGATATCAGCACCGATATGCCGATAAAGCTCGGTCATGAAGCTCTGGCAGAAGCGCATGATCTCATTGACGCTCTTGCCCTTGGGATTGAAGTTCGAGCCGCCCTTGCCGCCGCCCATAGGTAAGCCGGTCAGCGAGTTCTTGAAGGTCTGCTCGAAGGCGAGGAATTTGAGCACGCTTTCGGTGACCGTCGGGTGAAAGCGGATGCCGCCCTTATAAGGGCCGATCGCATTGTTGTTCTGCACCCGCCAGCCGCGCTGGACACGGATATTGTGGTTGTCGTCCTCCCAGCAGACGCGGAAGCTGACCACGCGATCAGGCTCGGCGATGCGGCGCAGGATCTGCGCGTCGTGATATTCTTCCTTGTCGTCGATGAACTCGAAAATGTCCTGTGCGACTTCGCGAACTGCCTGGATAAATTCGGTTTGCCCCGGATTTCGCTTCTCGACCCCGGCCATGAAGCCTTCGAGATCGACGTGATCGGTGACCGCCATTGCTTTCCCCCTTACCATCAAAGCCAAGCGAACCCAGCGCCCAGCCTTCTGAGTCGAAGCCGGTGCGAATGGCAACCTTACCAGATTTCGAAGATGTGACGAGTCAGTCTTGCGCCGCGGGAAACAGCGCCGCGAGACGCCCAAGCTGTTCGCGAACCACGGCATCGACGGCGGGGGCGATCGTTTCGATCGGGAAGCTCGCAAAATGCCCGCCGACGACATAGCTTTGCTCGATACGCGTGCCGTTTTCGGCTGCAGCGAGCTGCCAGGTCAGCGTGCCGTTCAGCGCTTCGCCTTGGAGCGGTCCGAGCGCGCCCGATAACCGCAGCGTACTACCAGGCTGTACCATGATCACGTGCGCATGTTCGACCGAACCGCCACCATCGAGGCTTTCGCAAAAACAGCCGCCGGCCACCGGATCGAGCGAGAAATTCGCGGCGTCGGCCGACCAGCTATGCTCGCCATTCCAGTAGCGCGAGGGCTGGACGAGCGCCGCCCAGACTTCGCCGGGAGGCGCAGAGACGGTAGCGGTGTTGGAGGTGGCGAAGCCATGTTCGCCGATGACGACTTCGGCCTGCGCAGGCAGCGCGCCAAGACCGGCGGCGATCGCGACAATTTTTGCGAGCTTCATCTTCATGACCGGACATCCTTCCGGGCACAGGCTAGCGCAAATCCCTAGTCGCCGTCGAGAATCTCCTCGATGGCTTGGCTGACCGCTGCGATATCGGCCATGCCGTCGACGCGTCGGACGATGCCCTGGGGCTCGTAGTGCGGGATAATCGGCGCGGTCTTGGCACGGTACTCGATCAGCCGCTGCTTGACGGCATCTTCATTGTCGTCGGGGCGCCGCTTGAAATCGCGGCTGCCGCATACGTCGCAAACACCATCGACCTTGGGCCGTTTGAATTTGTCGTGATAGCCTTCGCCGCACACGGCGCAGGTAAAGCGGCCCGTGATGCGCTCGACAAGCGCGTCCTCGTCAACGGCGAGTTCGATCACATAGTCGAGCTTGAGGCCTTTTTCAGCAAGCAATGCGTCGAGCGAATAGGCCTGGGCCGCGGTGCGCGGATAGCCATCGAGAATGAAGCCATGCTCGATATCGTCGGCTTCGAGACGTTCGGAAAGAATGCCGGTGACGATTTGATCGGAGACCAGGTCGCCGCGCGCCATCACCGTCTTGGCGACAAGGCCGACCTGAGTACCGGCAGCGACCGCCGCGCGCAGCATATCCCCTGTCGAGAGCTGGACCATGCCGCGCTCGTCTTCGAGCTTGCCGGCCTGCGTTCCCTTTCCTGCGCCGGGCGGACCCAGCAGGATAATATTCACCGACGCTGTCCCCCGCCCTTCAGTTTGGCCTTCTTGATCAGGTCACCATATTGGTGCGCGAGCAAGTGGCTCTGAATCTGGCTTACGGTATCGATGGTCACGTTGACAACAATGAGCAGGCTGGTGCCGCCCAGCACGAAGGCCTGAATACCGATCTGCGTCGAGATGATTTCGGGAAGCAAGCAGATCAGCGTCAGATAGGCTGCGCCGACCACGGTGATCCGCGTCAGCACATAATCGAGATAATCCGCGGTGCGCTTGCCGGGGCGAATGCCCGGGACGAAGCCGCCATAGCGCTTCAAATTGTCCGCGGTTTCCTCGGGATTGAAGACGACCGCGGTATAGAAAAAGCAGAAGAAGACGATCAATCCGCCGTAGAATGTCAGGTAAAGCAGGCCGCCACGCTGGAGAGCGTTGGTAACCGTGAGCAATATATCATTGCCGGTCGAGGCAGTATCGCCAAGCCCGCCGCTCAGGAACTGGGCGATCGTCAGCGGCATCAGCAAGAGCGACGAAGCGAAGATCGGCGGGATCACGCCGGCGGTGTTTATCTTGAGCGGCAGGTGCGATTTTTCCTGACTCATCCCTCCGCGCTGCTGCGCGCGTTTCGGATATTGGATCAGCACGCGGCGCTGGGCGCGCTCCATGAACGAGATGGCGAAGATCAGCCCGATGAACAGCGCCAGGAAGCCGACGACATAGCCGGTCGGAATCGCGCCGGTCTGGCCCGATGCGAAGAGCTGAATGAGCTCGGT
>CAYQVL010000235.1:0-3662 GCA_964420825.1 uncultured Sphingomonadaceae bacterium | reverse complement strand
ACCTACCCGGTAAACCCCGTCTACTCTAGAACCCGGTGTCAAACTACAGTCGCGATCGCCGCTTTGGGTTCCACAGCCATCATTGGCGTCACCTGGATGGCCCTCACGCCGGCAACCTTTGAGATGCTCGCGTCGGGAGAAGATGGGCCCGAGCTCCGATCGTCACCGCCCGACGCGCTCGCCAATGCGCCCGCAAGCTATGGCGATGTTCCGCAGTTGGGACCGCCGCTGCCGGGCGATCTGGGCCGGCCGATCCTCGACCAGCAGCGCGAACTGGGCTTGGCGACCCCGGACGAAGCGGTGGCGCGCGCGGCGCAGGAAGCCGAGGCCGAGCGCCAGCGCATCGCCGCCGAGCAGCTTGCTGCGCGCGAATCGGGCGTGATGATGCAATTGGCGAGCGCGGGCGGAGCGGGCGCGCCCGTTTCCGCAAATATTGCAGATGTTGGCTTTGCCGTCGACGCGACCGGACCGCTCATCGGACAAACCCCACAAGCGAACCCGGCCGCGCCCGATCCCAACCGCCAGGTTCGCAAAGAGGAATTTGTAGCGCGGGCCGGTGATCGTGCGGGGGTCAGCTCGAACGCGCTCATGCCCGCTGCCTCACCCTATATAGTCAGTGCCGGGAGCGTGATCGCAGCGAGTCTGTTGACCGGTCTGAACTCCGATCTACCCGGGCTCGTCACGGCACAAGTGACCAACCATGTCTATGACAGCGCGACCGGGCACATCCTGCTGATCCCGCAAGGTTCGCGGTTGATCGGTAGCTATGACAGCGTCGTTGCGTTCGGTCAGGATCGTGCGCTCATTGTTTGGCAGCGGCTGATGCTGCCCGACGGCTCCTCGATCCGGCTCGATAATCTCCCCGCGACCGATGCCGCGGGGCAGACAGGCCTACAGGATCGTGTCGACAATCATGGCTGGCAGCTTGCGAAAGGCGTCGCGCTCTCGACGCTGCTCGGCGTCGGCACCGAACTCACGCTTGGTAACCAGAGCGAGTTGGTCCGGGCGCTAAGGGAATCCACCCAGCAGGGCGCATCACGCGCTGGCGATCGGATCGTCGAGCGCCAGCTCGATGTCCAGCCCACCATCACTGTGCGTCCTGGATGGCCGCTGCGGGTTATCGTGCATCGGGACCTGGTGCTGCGGCCGTGGCGCGGAACAGGAGATTGACATGGCCGATATTAAGCTCCCCAAACTGCCGCCCCGCAAGCCGGTCAAGCTGACTATCACCATCGACCCTGAACTCAACACAGCGCTTGCCGATTATGCAGCGATCTATGCCGAGACTTATGGAGCCGAAGAGAAGATCGCAGAGCTTATTCCCTATATGCTCTCCGCATACCTCGCCGCGGATAGGGGATTTGCGAAAGCGCGAGCGGCGTTGAAGGCGCAAGGCTGATGGCGCGCGACGAGCCTGTTGTTTCGGAACCTCTTTGCGTTCGCATTTCTATCGCAGCGAAGATGTTAGGGATTGGTCGCAGCAAGCTCTATGAGCTTATCGGCGCAGGTGAGCTCGAAACAGTTAAGCTGGGCAAGAGCCGATTGATTGTGACCAGGAGTATCCACGACCTGATCGTTCGCAATCGGCAAGAGCTGTCCTAAGCTGCTTCCAGCAACTCGGGATCACGCCCTGCTCGTGCCGTCGTAGTCCGTTCGACTTTCAGAAACATCGCCCAGCGATCCAGCAATTCGCGTCGCTTGTCGAAGAAATCGGTGCGCCGATAGGCGGCCTCAACCTGATTGGGAATCTTGTGTGCCAAAGCTTTGTCAACCACTTCCTTGGGAAAGTCGGTCTGTTCGGCCGCCCAGTCGGTAAAGGTACTGCGGAAGCCATGAACCGTGTAGTCGGGTATCCCGGCGTCGCGAAGCACCTTGGTAATCGTCATGTCACTCACGGGTTTCTCACCGTCAGCCGAGAAGACGAATGCTTCATCATTCATTCGTCCACTCCACCTGCGGCGAAGAATTTCAAGCACCGGCTCCGAAAGCGGAACGACATGTGCCTCTCCGGCCTTCATTCGTTCAGCTGGAATAGACCAAACCGCTTTCTGAAGGTTGAACTCGGGCCAGGATGCGAAACGGGTCTCGCCGGATCGGGCAGCCGTGTAGATAGTGAAAAGTAGCGCATCGCGGCCGGCCGTTGTCGTTTTACGTGCCACTTTCTGGAGGAAATCCGGCGTATCTGAATACGGCATGGCCATATAGTGATTCGTCTTGCGGGGTTGGCGAGGAAGACCTTTGCGCACCGAACGCAATGATGTCTCTTCCTTACGCCAACCCTTGATGTGCGCGAAATCGAGTACCGCTGAAATTCGTTGAAGGACGCGACGCCCGGTGTCGGGTATCTTGAGCCAAATTGGCGCGAGAACGTCGCGGACAGCGGCGCTGCCAACCTGATCGACGGGCGTCTCTCCCATTGTCGGAAAGACATGGTGTTCGAGGCTTTTCAGCCAGACATTACGCCTTCGGTCTTTCCAGCCTTCTTTGATCGCGTCATAGCATTCGCGCGCGGCACGCTCGAAACTCGGGACGGATCTACGCACCCTCTGCTTTTCGTTCGGCCCCATAAGGTTTTCGATGGCGTCGATACCCGTTTTAATTCTGCGGCGCATCTCTTGAGCTGCATGGCGTGCGTCCTCAAGACTGACATCTCGCGCCGAACCAAGTCCGAAGTCGCGTCGCCGATTTTGATTTTGGATGCGCAAAATCCAGAAACGTCCACCCGAAGGGCGGACCAGCAGATAAAGGCCACGTCCGTCACCATGAAAGCCGGGTTTGGCATGTTTGATTTTCAAGACAGTGAGTCCGGGCATCCAAATCGTCCCAACATTCGTCCCAACACATTCGTGCGAATTTGGCCAAAAGTCAAGAACGTGGTTCGGACGTATATGGACTCAAAGCCCTAGGATAATAGGAGTTTTTCGGACGATTTCGAATGATCGCGGACGGTAGTTTTAGCCCCCTCGGCTCCACCAACGTAAACTCAAATATCTCCCCTCCTTTCCGCTGATTTGCTCTGGCGGATCGCCGTCGCGGCCCGACCGCGAATGGGCGTCGGTGATGCACTGCGGCCTGCGACGGAGCCCTTTCCTTTCTCGCTCCTCTCATTCGTCTTGCACAGGCTAAGCCGCCAAAAATCCCTCGAGCCGCTGGCGGATAATCGCCTCGGCGTGCACCATGATCCCGTCGATCAACTCCTTGCAGCTCGGAATATCGTGGATCAGGCCGGCGACCATGCCGCAGCTCCAGGCGCCGCGGTCCATATGGCCTTCGAGCATGATTTCGGGATAGACGCCGGCGACCTGCTCCAAAATGTCGGTGATTTTGAGGTCGGTGCCCTTGTCGCGTTCGATGGCGAGGATTTCCTCGACCGCGGTGTTCTTGAGCACGCGCTCGGTGTTGCGGATCGGGCGCATGATGAGCGCGGTGTCGAGTTCGCTCGCCGCGACGATCGCCGCCTTCACATTGTCGTGCACCGGCGCCTCTTTGGTGGCGATGAAGCGCGTGCCCATGTTGATACCGTCGGCGCCCATCGCGAGGCTGGCGACCAGACTGCGCGCATCGGCCTGTCCACCGCTCGCCACGAACGGAATGTCGAGCTCGTCGGCGGCGCGCGGCAGCAGAATCATGTTGGGAATATCGTCCTCGCCCGGATGGCCGCC
>CAYQVL010000234.1:0-3675 GCA_964420825.1 uncultured Sphingomonadaceae bacterium | reverse complement strand
ATCGCTTGCTCCGCTCGGCTTTGGTCCCGGCTTGCGCCGGGCCAGCGCGCGTCCGAGAGCCTCTTCGTGCCGCGCGATCCACTCGGCGGCGGCAAGCGGGCGGCCGGTGCGCAGGCGCGCCTCGATCGCCTCGGCCACCGCCTCGCCGTCGTCGCCGGCACCGCCCGCCTCAAACCCCCGACGCCGCATCGCCCGCCAGTTGGGCACATGACCGGCGAGCGCGGGCACGTCGGTCAGCGGGTCGTCCTTCGCGCGCCGACCCCGCATGTGCGAGCGCGCGCTCGACCAGCGCCAGTCCTCCGCCCGCTCGGCCATTGCCGCCGCGACGGGGTTCAGTTCGACATAGCGCACCGCCGCCATCAGATGCGCATCGTCCATCGGATAGCTCGCAAAGCGCCCCTCGAACAGATGCCCGCGCCATCCCTCGCGCAAGTTGATCATCCGGGTGTAGCGCCGGTGCGCCTCGCCGAGCGTCGCGCGCAGGCCGTCTTCGTGCGCCGGCACAAAGATCAGGTGGACGTGATTGTCCATCAGGCACCAGGCGAGGCAGCGCGCTCCGCTCGCCTCGGCCGCGACGGCGACGAGACGCAGATATTCGCGCCGGTCGTCGTCGGAGAAGAACACCGGCAAGCGCCGGTTGCCGCGTTGGGCGACGTGGTGCGGTACACCGGGGATGACGATGCGGGGCAAGCGGGCCATGTGCCGGTGATAGAGCAAAGCCGTTCATCGGTCAATTACATATGCTGTCCCCGGAATTGCGAATTCCCCGGGACTAAACAGCTAGCTTTCGAGCTTCCTGAGCAGCGAGCGGACGTCCGAATCGAGTTCGCTATCATCGACGCGCAGCTGCTTGATCCGCTTGATCGCATGGATCACCGTCGTGTGATCGCGCCCGCCGAAGCGCCGCCCGATCTCGGGTAGCGAGCGCGGGGTCAGCCTTTTGGCCAAGTACATCGCCACCTGCCGCGGCCGGGCGACTTCGCGCGCGCGCCGCGCCGAGGTCATCTCGGCGTGGCGGATGCCGTAATGCTCGCACACGCTGCGCTGGATTTCGTCGATCGTGATCCGGCGTTGCGAATGACGGAGCAGATCGGCGAGCGTTTCCTGAGCGAAGGCGAGGTCGATCGGCCGTTTCGAGAGCAGCGAATAAGCGGCGACGCGAGTCAGCGCGCCTTCGAGTTCGCGAATGCTCGCCGAAAAGCGCTGGGCGAGGAAGTCGGCGACGTCGGCGGGCATTTCGGCCTGCGGCATCTGCGCGAGCTTGTGCGCGACGATACGGCGGCGATGACCGAGATCGGCCGGGCGCAGATCGGTGACGAGGCCGCCGGCGAGTCGCGACGCAATCCGCTTGTCGACAGCGCCGAGCTCATGCGGCGGCCGATCGGCGCTGATCACCAGCCGATGGCCGTTGCCGACGATTTCGTTGATCGTATGAAAAAACTCTTCCTGCGTCGCTTCCTTGCCGGCGATGAACTGGACGTCGTCGACGAGCAGCAGATCGGCCGAGCGCAGCTTCTGCTTGAAGCTGATCGTGTCATGCTCGCGCATCGCCGAGACAAACTCGTACATGAACTTTTCGGCAGACATATAGAGTACGTTCGAGCGCGGCTGGTGACGCATGAACTCATGGCCGATGGCATGGAGCAGGTGGGTCTTTCCAAGGCCGGTGGCGGCATGGATGTATAGCGAATTGAACATCGGCGGGCCGGTGTCGGCCATCATCCGCGCGGCGTTGAACGCCACTTCGTTGGAGGCGCCGGTGACGAAGCATGAGAAGACGTAACGATTCTCGAGCGGTGTCCCGATGCTGTCGCCGGTGGTGCCGGTCAACTGCGCGGTCGGCGGCAGCGCGTCTTCCTCGCCGACGATGAAAAGCGCGGGACGCGACGATCCGGCGGCGGCGGAAATATCGATTTCGGCCACGCTCGGCACCGTCGCACGCCAGGCGAACCGCAGCCGGTCGGAATAATGTTCGCGCACCCAATCGGCCATGAAATGCGACGGCAGTTCGAGCCGAACCGTGCTACTCGCCTCGTCGAAGCCGTCAAATTTCATCGGTTTGAGCCAATGGTCGAACGTGCGCGCGCCGAGATCGCGGCGCAGCCCATTGCGAATCGCTTCCCACGCCGCATCGAACGGCGCCCCGCCGCCCGGCACGTCGCCGCTCATTGAATCAAGGTCGAGATCGCTGTGCAATTGCTTCCCCTCCACACATATGTCTCCCGCTTGGCCGGGCAATGCGCGCCACCCGGTCTGCTTTTAGCAGAGACAAAACCTCCCCTGCGAAAAGCATCTGCTTTCGCCCAAAGTTTCTTCTGCAATGCGCCCCGTCCACGCCAGACCTGTTGCCCACGGAGAACGCATTTGATGCGAGCTAGCGCGAGTCAAAGCAAGAGGCGGAGTGTCAAATAAATGTAAAAAAGTGACCTTGACACGCTTAACGGCGGGAGTCCGCCATTAGCCATCAATCCATTGATTTATTTGTATAAATATTGCATGTAAAAGGCCGGGTTCAAGGTGCGGTCCAGCGCGACTCGTGGAGAGTCTAGGCGTCGTAACAAATCCGTAACCTAAGCGGCCGCATGCCCCTGTCGGGCATGCGCGATACGATCCCTAGCTGAGCGCCGAAACCCGCCTGGAGAGACGCGACATTTTGCGCGCGGCGGTGTTCTTGTGGAACAGGCCCTTGGCGACGCCGCGAGCAAGCTCGGGTTGCATCGCGCGGAGCGCATCGTCGGCCGTCTGCTTGTCACCGGCGGCGATCGCCGATTCGACGAGACGAATGCGCGAGCGGATACGGCTCACGCGATTGGTATTGATTGCCGAACGGCGATTGTTGCGGCGAATGCGCTTCTTGGCCTGTGGCGTATTGGCCATGGTTACCTCGATCGTGTTGAATATAGAAAAGGCGCTGTTCGACTGCGCCGGAAACGCCCGCCCCCTACCCATGCTGCGCCGCAAGGTCAAGGATTAGCGTTGGCAGACAGGACAATAGAAAGTCGAACGGCCGCTATCGACTCGGCGGCGAATCGCCGTGCCGCACGCACAGGCTTGACCCGCGCGACCATAGACCCGCCATTGCTTGGAAAAATAGCCGAGTTCGCCGTCGGGACGCGCATAATCGCGCAAGCTCGATCCGCCCGCCGCGATCGCCGATTCGAGCACCTCGCGCACCGCCGCCGCGAGGCGATCGAGCCGCGCCAAGCCGATTCGGCCTCCCTTGGTCCGCGGACCGATTCGCGCCATGTGGAGCGCTTCGCAGACATAGATATTGCCGAGCCCGGCAACCGTCTTCTGATCGAGCAGCAGCGCCTTTACCGGCGCGCTGCGCCCGGCAAACACCGCCGCGAGATGGCCGGCGGTAAAATCGGCCCCAAGTGGTTCGGGGCCGAGCGCGGCAAATGGCGCAAAGGCTTCGATGTCGTCGCCGGCCACGAGATCGAGCGAACCGAATCGCCGCGGATCGTTGAGCGCGGCGATTCGTCCCGCCCCGGTTTCGATGACCAGATGGTCGTGCGGCCCGATCGTTTCGGGATCGAGCCGCCACCGCCCCGACATGCCGAGATGGAAGATCAGCGTATCGCCGCGGTCGGTGGCGATGAGCCCGTATTTGGCACGGCGGCCGAGGCCGGTCACGCGCGCGCCGGTCAGCCGCCGGCGCAGGTCGACGGGGAT
>CAYQVL010000233.1:0-3684 GCA_964420825.1 uncultured Sphingomonadaceae bacterium | reverse complement strand
TCGGCAAGTCTTCCTTGTGCATCGCATCGCGCACCGGTGTCCTGAGCCGCCGGCCCAGCTTGCCGCCGGGATGATATTGCGCGAAATCCAGAGCGCCGAAACCGCGCGCTTCGCAGAGCGCGATCGCGAGCGCATCGCCCATCGCCATCTGGACCAGCGTCGACGTCGTCGGCGCGAGATTGTGCAGGCACGCTTCACGCTCGACCGAAGCGTCGAGCACGACATCGGACTGTTTGGCGAGCGTCGAACCAAGATAGCCGGTGATGGCGATAATCGGCGCACCGAGCGAGCGCAGATAGGGAATCAGCCCCAGCACTTCCTGCGTCTCGCCGCTCGCCGAAATGAGGATCGCGACATTGCCCTGCGCGATCATCCCGAGATCGCCATGCGCGGCGTCGGCGCTGTGAACGAACAGGCTCGGCGTGCCGAGCGAGGCAAGCGTCGCACTGATCTTGCGCGCGACAAGCCCCGATTTGCCGATACCCGAAACGACGACGCGATTGTCATGCGAGAGGATCAGCTGGACCGCGCGATCGAACTCGTCGTCGATCCGGCCGACCAGCATGGCGACAGCGGCCGCATTGATCGCCAACGCATGCGCCGCGGCCCTGCGCGGGCTGGTCGGTTGGGTGTCCGGATCATAGAGCGTGCGCGCGGCTGAGTCTGTCATGGTGCCCCTTTCATCCATCGGCTTGCGACATTTTCGCCAAGACGTCCAGACTCTTCACCGAGTCTTGCGATTCGCCTATGATAATCGGAACTTGGCTTCTCCGCAATAATAGTTCAAAGTGCCTGCGGGCGCGTAACGGGAGTGTTTTACTTTATGGCCAGTCAGCCGCCTCCGGCTCGGCTCGTCGCAAGCGAGCCGGGCGAACCGTCGTTCCGCTCCACCGTCAGCCGCAACCTTCCCGAAATTCCGGCCGATGCGCCATATTGTTTTCGCGAGCGGAATATTCTTATGTTACAAGGGCCTGTCGGCCCTTTCTTTAACCGCCTTGCGCAGGATTTGCGGTGGGCCGGAGCGCATGTCCACAAGATCAATTTCAACGGCGGCGACTGGTTTTACAACCCGCTCAACGCCACCAATTTCACCGGCCGGATAGACGAATTTCCCGCCTTTCTCACCCGGGTTTGCGATGAAAAGCGAATCGATACGATCATGCTTTTCGGCGATTGCCGCGAAATGCATCGCATGGCGAGCGAATTGGCCGACAGCCTCGATTTCGAAGTCTATGTTTTCGAAGAAGGCTATATCCGCCCCGATTATATCACCATGGAGCGCCATGGCGTGAACGGGCGCAGCGCGATGCCGCGCGCGGGCATCTTCTACCTCAACTCCGAAGCTCCCGAGCCGCCGCCGGTGACGGCCGTCGGTCAGACCTTCTGGTATGCCACGGGCTGGGCGTTCACCTATTATTTCTGGTCGATCGTCTTGTGGCCGTTCTTCTCGCGCTACGAGCATCATCGCACGTTGAGCTGGTTCGACGGACTGCGCTGGGTTCGCGGTACGGCGCGCAAATATTGGTATCGCCGGAAAAATCGGCGCGTTGTGGCGACGCTCACCGGCGCCGACCATCTGCGCTATTTTCTGGTGCCGCTACAGGTCTACAACGACGCGCAGGTCGGCGTCCATTCGGTCTTCGACGACGTCGAGGAGTTCATCAGCCATGTCGTCGGTTCGTTTGCGGCGCATGCGCCCGAAGACACGCACCTCGTCATCAAACACCATCCGATGGACCGGCCCTATACCGACTATACGGCCTTGATCCGCCGGCTGCGCGCCAAGAGCGGTCTCGGCAAGCGGCTTATCTACGTCCACGATCCGCATCTGCCGACATTGATCATGCACTCCGAAGGCGTGGTCACGATCAACAGTACGACGGGGCTGTCGGCGATCCATCACGGCAAGCCGACGCTCGCGCTCGGCGACGCGGTCTATCGGATCGACGGGCTGACCGCCAATGTGGCGCTCGAGAAATTCTGGACGCACGCGAGCGATTTCCCCGTTCATGCGGAGCTGTACCAGAAGTTTCGCCGCCAACTCGTCTATCGGACGCAGCTCAACGGCAATTTCTACCGCCGGCTCACTATTCCGGGCACGCTCGCGGGAATCAACTGGGCGCGCGGTACGGGCGCCGGCGCGGGCGACCAAGCCGCGGATTAACGACAGGCCGCTATCGAGAGGTCTTTTTCCGCTCCCGCTTTCTTCGCCAATCGTGGTCGCTCGGGCGCTGCCATGAAATCGTCAAAGTCTCCACGATCGCGCAGCCGGACATCGATGCCAACACCCGCTGATCGTTAGAATATCCGGAAGATCGACGCGACCGCGAGGCCCGTCTGGCCGAGTATCTGCGTGATATCGCGGATCAGTGCGATGGTCTGGCCCGGCGCTTTGGGCGGCACGAGAATGCGGTCGCCGGCGCGTACCTCGCCCCCGAGCTGGACGCTGCCGTCGGGATGGATGACCAGCGTATCCGAACGGCTGGCCAGCCGCGAATAGCCGCCCGCGCGCCGGACATAGTCGCGTGCGTCGTTGCCCGGTGTCCAAAGCACGGTCTGCGGCAGCTCGACCTCGCCCGCGATGACGACCGTCTGCGTCACATAAGGAATGACGATGACATCGTCGGGCTCGAGCAGCACGCTATCGAGCACGGCGTCGTCGGGAAAGGAGATAAGGCCGCGCGGTTGAACCTGCCGCGCCCGCTCGATAAAGGCGGCAAGCGCCGGAACTTGCGCGGCGCGCGCCGCCGCAACGCCGGGCGAAGATCCCGAATCGGTATAGATCGCCCGTTCGAGCCGAGCGAGATTTTCCTGCAAAAGCACGCGCTGGGTTTCGGCGATGCTCTGCCGTTCGAGATGGATCATTTCCACATTGGCGAGAGGGTCAAGCGGAATCCTCGCAAGCAGCGGGCCGACATAGTCGCCGCGATTGACGACATAGGAAGACGGTCCGTTTTGCGCGCCCTCGACGCGTACGATAAATGTGTCGGCGGGGGCGTCGGCCTGGAAACGGACGCGGTCGCCGTCCAGCAACGTGACAGCCGCGAATTCCTCGCGCGTCATATAGGCGTTGTACGGCCGCCCGTTGCGCGTTCCGAGCACCGATACGTGAGTGACTTCGGGCCGCGGCCGCGCATAGAGCAGCAATTCGCTGCCGGTGCCGGCGGCATTCGCAAACTCGAACGAATAGGCCGAGCGGGCGTCGCCGCTCACCGCGACGACCGGGCCTTGCTGGCCGACGACGATCACATCGCCGTTGCGGAGCGAAATGCCGGGCAGATCGCCGTTCAGGAGGAAATCGTATAGATCGGCATTGCCGATCGTTTGGCCGTCGCGCCGGATGATGATGTGCCGGTAACTGCCGCGAGTGGCATTGATGCCGCCCGCACGCTGCAGATAACCGATGACCGAATCCTGACTCGATCCCGGATGGGCGCCCGGCAAGTCGACCGGCCCCGTTACAAAGACCTGGATCTGCCCGGCCCCGACCACGGTCGCGTATATTTGCACCGTATCCTGATAGACCTGCGACGCCGCGCCGCTGATCCTCGCGTTGATATTCGACGCGCGCGTTCCGGCAACCTGGACCGGTCCGACATTGGGAAGCGAGATATTGCCTTCCGCATCGACAACGACCTGCGCGGCCTCGTTCACCAGGCCGAAGGTCGTAATCGCGATGCTGTC
>CAYQVL010000232.1:0-3691 GCA_964420825.1 uncultured Sphingomonadaceae bacterium | reverse complement strand
CAGGCGACATCGTCGAGCCCCTGCCCGAGCGCGGCGAGCGCGGCGTCGAAGCGCGCCCTCGCGACGATCTGCGAGCCCGAGGCGTCGAGCCCGCGCGGCGCGGCGCGCGGCGTCCTGCTCTGCGGCGGCGCGTCCCATTGCATCGTCACCCGCGGCGCCAGCCGGGCGCGCTCGTAATCGCGGCGCAGCGCCTCGCCCGCGTCATATTGGCGCGCATCGACATGGCCGCGCGCGTGCAGCCAGGCGAGCGGCGATTCGCGCAGATTGACCGTCACCGATCGCGCCATCCGCCCCTGACGCCGCGGCGCGCCGTCGCGCGGCAATGGCCGTTCGGCGAGGCGGCGCGGCCCCTCGGCGCGCGGGGTTTCGGGCGAGGGCGCTTTGCGCGGCATGGGGCTCTCCTTCGGCTGCGGCGAATCGGCTCGATCCCCTCTTGCCATGAAGGCGATAATGTAGGACAGCAAAAAACCCAATAGGTTCGTTTTCCCGCACCTTCTCCCGTCGGGAGAAGGATATGAAAACTTACGAGCGGAGCGAGTTAGTTGAAGTTGGATGAGGGGTTCGGACCCGTCGAGAGAGAGCGCCCCTCACCCAGCTTCGTCTAGGCTCGCTGCGCTCGCCAAGACTGCGCAACCCTCTCCCCATGGGAGAGGGATAACCGAAGGAGCCCCGCCGATGATCACCGCCATTCGCGAAATCCGCAAGGCCAGGCGGCTGACGCTCGCCGAGGTCGCCGCGCGCTGCGATCCGCCGACCACCGCGCAGACGATCGGCCGGCTCGAAACCGGCACGCGGACCGTCTCGGTCGGCTGGCTCAACCGCATCGCCGATGCGCTCGGCGTCGAGGCGGGCGATCTCGTCAGCCTCCCCGAGCGCGCCGATCTTCCCGTCGCCGCGCTGCTCGACGCCGGGGGCGCCGAGGCGCCGCGCTCGCCGACCGCGCTCGCGCCGCCGCATCCCTTTCCCGGCGCGATCGCCGTCCAGGTGCGCGGCGGCGTCGGCGATTATCGCGCCGGCGACGAAATCTGGTGTGAGCGCATCGCCCCCGAGGGCTATGCCGCCGCGCTCAACCGCGACGTCCTCGTGCCGCGCCCCGCCGGGCGCTTCCTCTTCGGGCGGCTGATCGGCCGCGAGGGTGCCGGGCAAGCGGGGCGCCTCCAGCTGCTGCCGCTCGGCGCGGGCGGCCGCCAGAAGATCGTCAGCGATCCGCCGTGGATCGCCGTCGCGGTGCGGCTGGTGCGGGAATTACGCTGACGGGCGCATCATTCCCCATTTTCCGCCATCGCTTCGACAGAACCACACGCACTTTAACTCAGGCCGGTATCGTCACCGTGAAAATGCGAGCAACAGCGCCGATCGGGTGTCGCATGGCTGGATCGTGTCCCAATGTTCGGCAATCTTTCCGTCCTCGACGCGAAAGATGTCAATCGCGCGGAAGCTTGCGGTCACGCGTCCCTCGATCACGGTTGTCACATGGACGGCCACCAGGTCGCCTTCGGACAGGGCCATTGTGATCGCTCCGCGCCGGCTTGCGCCCTTCGATTCCAGCGAACGCCTGATCTGTTCGAAATAGGTCACAAAGCCGGACAATCCCTGCCCCGCGTCCGGATTGTGCTGAATATAGTCGCCCCGCAGATATTGGCCTGCGCGATCGAGGCGCCCGTTCAATATGACATCGGTATAGAAACGAACGACCAGATCCCGGTTGGGGGACGCGGCGGCGGGAGACGCCAGCCGCATCGGCGCCTGCGTGATCGCACAAGCTGTCGGGCCTTTGAAGATGCTGTAGAGGAATGCCGCAGCGGCAATAATCATGACCAGTCCGGCAATAGCCGATCCGCGCACCAAAAACCGCATGGCTTTAGTTCGGGTAGTTCCGGGGACAGTATACTTAATTATCGTCACCTTCGCCTCTTTTCGACTTATCGCCGGCCGCGTGTCCGCGACTTAGACCTCGCCCGGCAAGATGTCAATTAAGTATACTGTCCCCGAAATTATACAAGCTACGCTCATTCCGACCCATTATTTCAATCATCGTTGAGCGGCTCGATTGCTCCACAAGTTGGGCATCGGCGCACCACAAAAGGCCAAAAGAAACCAAACTTACCCTGCGCTACAAATCCATGACCACATGCTCTTGACGTAAGGGAAAGCATGACAGCCAAAATAAGTGATATAAAAGAAATTGTCCACCATATAATTTTAATCGAGAGAGAATGAACCGCCATAGTCAGAAGAAATGAACCAGAAATACCAGATAAAATCGGTATCCATCGCAAATATCGTCGTCGATCCATATCTAAAATCCAAAAAATCGTCTAATTTATGTCAAAAACTGGGTCTATATCTCGGAATTCCCCCGTAATTACCTAATATGTTTCTTTACAGCCACACTTTGGATAATAACTAATTAAAAATTGGAAAAAAAGTTTATAGAAGATCGGAATTATTCTCAGATATTTTCGCATAATCTCACCTAAATCCCGATACGCGCGTGAATTCCGTCAATTCAATAAAAAGGGAATAATACACCTGCTACCGTAATATTTTGCGGATGGTGGGCACTGACGGGCTCGAACCGCCGACCCTCTCGGTGTAAACGAGATGCTCTACCAACTGAGCTAAGCGCCCGCGCCTTGCCCCCTGCCAAAATCCGCGCGCCGCCGCAAGTATCGGCGTGCGATCGCGCCGGCGAACAGCGCCGCGGTCTCAGGCGGCGGGCGCGCCGTCGAGGATCCAGCGCATCGCCGCGCCGGCATGGAGCGTCGTCGTGTCGAAAATGGGCAATACGTTGCTCGTCGGATTGACGATCATCACCAGCTCGGTGCAGCCGAGGACGGCAGCCTCGTTGCCCTGCTGGGCAAGATTGGCGAGAAAGCTTTTGAGCGTCCGCTTCGATTCGACGAGCGCCTCGCCCTTGACCAGCTCCTCGAAAATGATCCGGTCGATCTCGGCCATCCGCTCGGGGTCGGGAATCGCGAGATCGATACCGTGGCTCAGCAGACGGTCGCGCATAAAGCCTTCGCTCATCGTGAAGCGCGTTCCGAGCAGCGCCGCTTTGGTCACCCCTTCGGCCTTCATCGCCTCGGCGGTGATGTCGCCGATATGGAGGACGGGCACATCGACCGCCGCGGCGATCTGATCGTAAACCTTGTGCATGGTGTTCGAGCAGATAACCAGGCCTTCGGCCCCCGCGGCGGCGAGCCGCCGGGCCGATTCGCCCAGTATCGCGCCGAGGCCGTCCCAGTCGCCCGCGCTTTGCGCCCTGATCATCGGCTCGAAGTCGAGGCTCTCGATGACCAGCGGCGCGCTGTGCCGCCCGCCGAGATGGTTGCGCACGCCGCGGTTGATCTGTTCGTAATAGATCGCGGTCGAGGCCCAGCTCATACCGCCGATCAGTCCCATTTTACGCATCAGCGGACCCGAATCCCTGTTTCAATTTGCCGTCGATCTTGGAAAGTGCGCGGCGCTCGCGCGCGCGTCCTCGCCGCCGCCTAGCACGGCGCGGCGGCCTGTCCAGCGTTAAAATATCCGATGACGTCTAATCGAGGTTCTTGACGATCTCTTCGCACATCTTCTTGGCGTCGGACAAAAGCATCATCGTATTGTCGCGATAAAAGACTTCGTTATCGACCCCGGCATAGCCGACGCCGCCCATCGAGCGCTTGACGAACAGCACCGTCTTGGCCTT
>CAYQVL010000231.1:0-3699 GCA_964420825.1 uncultured Sphingomonadaceae bacterium | reverse complement strand
TCATTGGCGTAATAGGCGCCGATCAGCCAGTCGAGCCGGTCGTCGAACGCGGCTCCCTGCAAGCGCAGTTCCTGGCTGAAGGTCTGGAACTCGCGCGAGCCGGCATCGGGCCCGGGCGCGCGGAAGAGGATGTCGACCGTGGTATAATCGGTGTCAGAGGCCTGATTGTTGCTATAATCGCGATAGGCGGTGATCGAGGTCAGCTGCGCGGCGCCGAAGTCCCAATTGGCCTCGAGCGAAACGCCCCAATCCTCGGTTTCCCCCTGATAGCTGCGGCCCGCGGTCGGATAGATATTGCGATCAAAGGGATCGTCGGTGAATGCCCGGGGATCCTGGCCGAGCGCGAGCAGGATCGGGATGATCGGGTTTTGCGGGCTGATCAGCGCGCCGTTGCCGCCTGGTCCCGCGAAAGGATTGAGCGTCGCGTTGAAAGTCGCGTTCGGCGACATTTGCGGCGTTACGAAGACAGCGGCGCAGCAAGCCTCATCCTTGTTCGAATAGTCGCCGATCAGGCGGAACGAGAGATCGGCATTGGGCTCGAAGAACAGCTGCCCGCGGACCAGATAACGATCGCGATCGTTGACGTCGGTGTTGTTGGTGACGTCGTTGTAAAAGCCGTCGCGCATTTGATAGACGCCATCGACACGCGCCGCGAGGGTATCGCCGACCGGGAAGTTCACGCCGCCTTCGAGGCGGTAATAGTCGAAATTTCCATAGGTTGCGGCGGCATAGCCGGTGAGATCGAATTCCGGAGCCTCGGTAACGATATTGAGAAGGCCCGCCGAAGCGTTGCGGCCGAACAATGTGCCCTGCGGGCCGCGCAGAACCTCGATGCGGTCGACCGGGCCAAGCTCGTTAAGGCCCGAGCCCGTGCGCGAACGGTAGACGCCATCAACGAATACGGCGACCGAGCTTTCGAGCCCGGGGTTGTCGCCGACCGTGCCGATGCCGCGGATACGCGCCGAGCCGTTGGCCTCGTTGCCCGTCGATGAAACGAGCAGCGAAGGAGCCAGCTGGTTGAGCTGGCGAATGTCATTGGCGCCCGAGTTCTGAAGGCTCTCGGCGTTGACCGCCGAAACCGCGATCGGCACGTCCTGCAGCCTCTGCTCGCGGCCCTGGGCGGTCACGACGATGACATTGTTGTTGGCGCCTTCATCGGCACCGGAATTATCGTCGGTTTGGGCGAGGGCCGGAGCGGCGATAGCGGCGAGGGCAGCGGTGGCGAACAAAAGGGATTTGCGCATGGGGTTCTCTCCTGGATGCTTGTTTTTGTTATTTGCGTATCGATTACGAACTCAGTTGCCGAATTGCCATAAGTTCCTTGCGGAATGTTGCGCAAATCGCGGCTTGTGAAGCTTTCGCGCAACAGTGGCGGGCTGGTGCATCGCGAGGCGTCCTGACTATACAGCGACAAATATCGACAAGGGAGGGATGTGTCATGGCGGTCACGGGGATGGGCGGTGTGTTCTTCAGGGCGAAGGATCCCGATGCGCTAACCCAATGGTATAAGACGCATTTCAGCCTCGGCGGAAGCGACAGTCTGTGGCAGCAGGCCGCGGGCCCGACAGTGTTTGCGCCGTTCAAGGCGGATAGCGACTATTTCGCCGCCGATAAGGCGTTCATGCTCAATTTTCGCGTCGACGATCTTGCCGCGACGATCGCACAGCTTGAATCGGCGGGTATCGCGGTTATCCGCAAGGACGAATGGGATATGGACGGCAGTTATGGCCATTTTGCGCGCGTCCACGATCCAGAGGGCAATGCCATCGAATTGTGGGAGCCGCCCGCCAAGTTCCCCGATGAATAGCGCGAACCGTTCGCCGGTCAGTCGGGCGTCTGCGCGCCGCCGAGCAGCGGCGGCACGCGCTTTTCAACAGGCGGCATCGCGTTGCTCGGCCGCCGCACAAGCAGAATCGCGGCAAAGATGATAACCGCCCCGGCGAGATCGATGCCCGTCAGCCATTCGCCGAACCAGACAAAGCCGAGCATTGCCGAAAAGACCGGCTGAACGAGCAGCCCGAGTCCGCTGGCAAGCGGCTGCAATTTGGGCAGCGCATAAATGATCAGCCCCTGACCCGCGACCTGACTGCTCAATGCGAGCAACAGCAACGGTGTCCAGTCGGTCGGCCAGAAGGCTCCGGGCGCGAGCAGGCCTATGGGTAGCAGCATTACCGCGCCGGCAAGCGTCGCGAACGCCAGGGCGGAAAGCGCGCCTTGTCCCTGGCGCGCTCTGCCCATCACGACGAGATAGCCGGTATAGAACAGCGCCGCGAGCAGGCACAGCAGATCGCCGGAAAGATGATCGAGCGAAACGCTTGCCGAGTGGCCGGCGAGGATCGCGATGCCGATGGCGGCAAGCATGAGCGAGACCGCCGCGGATCGCGAAGGCAGGCGGCGTGCGACGGCGTAACCCCAGATCGGAAAGAGGAACGCCGTGGCGTTGCCGAGCAAGGTCGAATTGGCCAAGGAAGTGCGCGCGATGCCAAAATGCCAGGCAACGAGATCGGCCGCGAAAAGAGCGCCGCCAATACCGAGCCACAGCATACCGCGCTTCTGCGGCAGCGCAGGGAATCCGCCCGCGGTCAACCGGACGAGCAGAAAAAGCATCGGCACCCCGAGCGCCAGCCGCCAGAAGGCCGATTGTACCGAACCGACGTCGGCGAGCCGCACGAACAAAGGCCCCGCCGACAGGATGATGCTGCCGAGCAGGAAGAGCGGAAAGGCGAAGCGGTTGTGATCGGCCATCGCTTGCGCCCATGCCCAAGGCGAAGCCCCGGCGCAACGACGATCGCGGCGGCCGAAAACGGTCTATCTGGGCGAGAGCACCATCAGCATCTGGCGGCCTTCCATGCGCGGCTGGGCTTCGACCTTGGCGCCTTCCTTGGTATCGTCCTGGACACGCAGAAGCAGGTTCATTCCGAGCTCGCGGTGCGAAAGTTCACGGCCGCGAAAGCGCAATGTGATTTTGACCTTGTCGCCGTCCTCGATGAAGCTGTGGACCTTCTTCATTTTCACGTCATAATCGTGATCGTCGATATTCGGACGCATCTTTATCTCTTTGATGTCCTGGGTCTTTTGAGACTTGCGCGCAAGATTCGCCTTTTTCTGGGCTTCGTATTTGTACTTGCCGACATCGAGGAACTTGGCGACGGGCGGATCGGCATTGGGAGAAACCTCTACCAGATCAAGGCCGACATCGGCGGCTTGCTCCATCGCTTCTGCCGTTAGCATGACACCGAGATTTTCGCCGTTTTCGTCGATCACGCGGACTTTGGCGGACTGAATGAATTCGTTGAAACGAGGGCCGTTCATCGGCGGGGCCGCAGGGCGGCGGGACATGGGGGGACGTATAGCGGTATCTCCTTTGGTGGCATGGTGCCGGTTAGCGCTGAACGTCCAATATACGGTGGTTGGGCGGGGAATCAAAGCGCCAGTGTGATTCGACGACGATTGCGCCGGTCGTTGGGCGCTTTGGAGTGTTAGACCAGATCGGGCGGCGCCGCTTCGGCCAAGATCATTGCCACCACCGCGTCGAGCCCCATCGCCTTCTGATGCTCGTCCGATCCGAGCCGGCGCAGCGCGATCGTGCGCTCCTCGGTCTCGCGCTTGCCGATGACGAGCAGGTTGGCTACCTTGGCGAGCGAATGTTCGCGCACCTTGTAGTTGATCTTCTCGTTGCGCAGGTCGCTTTCGACGCGG
>CAYQVL010000230.1:0-3703 GCA_964420825.1 uncultured Sphingomonadaceae bacterium | reverse complement strand
CGCGGCGCTTGTTCTGGTCGCCGCCGCTTTCGTCCCGCTGGCTTCGTGCGCCGGGCCGAGCGCCGAGACCCGCGCCGACACGCAATATGTCGCGCGCGACGTCAACACGCTTTACAACCTCGCCAAGGATCAGCTCGACAACGGCCGCTATACGACTGCCGCCGCGCTATTCGCCGAAGTCGAGCGGCAGCATCCCTATTCTCCTTGGGCGCGGCGCGCGCAGGTCATGGGCGCGTTCAGCCACTATCTGGCGCGCAACTATACCGAAGCGATCCAGGCCTCGCAGCGCTTCCTGGCGATCCATCCGGGCAATAGCGAAGCGCCCTATGTCTACTATCTCATCGCCATCTCCTATTATGAGCAGATGTCCGATGTTCGCCGCGACCAGGGGGTAACGTTTCAGGCCCAGGCCGCGCTCAACGAACTCGTGCGCCGCTATCCGCAGAGCGAATATGCCGCCGATGCGCGCCTGAAGCTCGACCTCGTGAACGATCATCTCGCGGGCAAGGAAATGGAAATCGGTCGTTTCTACCAGCGCCGTCGCCAATGGCTGGCCTCCACGCTGCGCTTCCGCAACGTCATCGACAATTACGAGACGACAACGCATGCGCCCGAGGCGCTGATGCGTTTGACCGAAAGCTATCTCGCGCTCGGTATTGTCGAGGAAGCGCGCCGCTCGGCCGCCGTGCTCGGTGCCAACTATCCCGAAACGCGCTGGTATACGCGCGCCTATGAACTAATGCAGGAGCATGGCGGGATTACGCCGGCCGGTGCCGACTAAGCGCTGCAATTTCGCAGCACGTTGCGCATGACGAACCGCATGGCGGTCGTTAAACCGGTCATATGCTGACCCGTCTCTCCATTCGCGATGTCGTCCTCATCGAGGCGCTTGATCTCGATTTCGGCGACGGACTCGGCGCGCTGACCGGCGAAACCGGGGCGGGCAAGTCGATCCTGCTCGATGCGCTGGGGCTTGCACTCGGCGTCCGCGCCGATAGCGGGCTGGTTCGCCAAGGCGCAGAGCGCGCCGTCGTCAGCGCCAGTTTCGAGCTGCCTCCCAGCCATGCCGTAGCGCAGTTGCTTACTGAAAGCGGTCTTGATGCCGAGCCCGGCGAACCGTTGATCATCCGCCGGATCGTCAAGGCCGACGGCGGCAGCCGCGCGAGCATCAACGATCAGCCGGTTTCGGCGACGCTGCTCCGCGAGATTGGCGATCTGCTCGTCGAGATTCACGGCCAGCATGATGATCGCGGATTGCTCAATCCGAAAGGCCATCGCACGCTGCTTGACAGTTTCGGGAGCTGCGATACCGAGAAGGCGGCGCGAAGCTGGAGCGATTGGCGGGCGGCGGAGGAAGCTCTCGCCGCAGCGCGCGAAGAGGTCGAAGCGGCGGAACGCGACAAGGAATTTCTCGACCATGCCGTTGCCGAGCTGCGGTCGCTCGCCCCCGAAGCGGGCGAGGAGGCGCAACTCGCCGGGGCGCGGGCGACAATGCAAAAGGGTGATCGCATCGCCGAAGATCTCGCCGGCGTTTCCGAGCTGCTCGCCGGTTCGGAGGGCGCGCTCGCACGCTTGCGGCAGGCGGCGCGCGGCGCCAACCGGATCGCAGGCGAACATGAGTTGCTTGCCGAAGCGCTCGCCGCGCTCGATCGCGCGATTATCGAGGGCGATGAGGCCGAAGAAAAGCTCGCCGAGGCCATGCATCTGCTCTCATTCGATCCGGCGAAGCTCGACGAGACCGAGGCGCGACTCTTCGATATCCGCGCGTTGGCGAGAAAGCATCGTGTGGACCCCGATGCACTGCCCGTCTTGGCGGAGGAACTGGAGGCGAAATTACAAGGCATCGAAGCCGGCGCCGAACGGTTGGCCGCGCTCGAAGCCGATGTCGCGGTGAAGCGTGACGCATACGAGGAAGCGGCGGACACGCTCGGCAAGGCGCGGCGCAAGGCGGCGGCTAAGCTTGATGCGGCTGTTGCACTGGAACTTGGCCCGCTCAAGCTCGATGCCGCGCAATTCCGGACGTCGGTCGAAGCGCTCGACGAAACGCAATGGGGAGCGGCGGGACAGGATCGGGTGGCGTTCGAAATTTCGACCAACCCCGGCGCACCTTTCGGGCCACTTGCTAAGATCGCCAGCGGCGGCGAGCTTTCGCGTTTTATTCTCGCACTCAAAGTGGCGTTGGCCGAACAGGGCGGCGCGGCGACGATGATCTTCGACGAGGTCGATCGCGGCGTCGGCGGCGCGGTGGCGGGCGCCATCGGCGAGCGGCTGGCGCGGCTGGCGCAGGGCGCGCAACTGCTCGTCGTTACCCACAGTCCCCAGGTCGCCGCGCGCGCCGGCGGCCAATGGCGAATCGCCAAGGCATCGGACGGTCTGGTTACCCGGACGAGCGTTCACCTCCTCGATGCCGCCGAACGCCGCGAGGAAATTGCCCGGATGCTGTCGGGCGCCGAAACAACCGACGAGGCGCGAGCGCAGGCGAACCGGTTGTTGGAGGCGGTGTGAGCGACGCTGCGGAAATGAGCGAAGCGGAGGCCGCCAACGAACTCATGCGGCTGGCGAAGCAGATCGCCAGGCACGACAGGCTCTACCATGCCGAGGATTCGCCCGAGATTTCAGACGCCGATTATGATGCTCTCGTCCGCCGCAACGCCGCGCTCGAGGCGCAATTCCCGCATCTGGTCCGCGACGATAGCCCGTCGAAGCAGGTCGGCGCGGCCATTGCCGATACGCCGCTTTCCAAGGTCAGACACGAACAGCGGCTCTATTCGCTCGACAATGGCTTTGCCGACGAGGATATCACCGAGTTCGTCGCCCGCGTCCGGCGCTATCTCAACCTTGCCGTGGACGAACCCGTCGCGATGACGGCGGAAGCCAAGATCGACGGGCTGTCGCTGTCGATCCGTTATGAGCATCGCAAGCTCGTGCTCGCGGCGACGCGCGGCGATGGGCAGACGGGTGAGGACGCCACCGCCAACGCCCGGACCATCACCGATATTCCCCAGAAATTACCCGCCGGTGCGCCCGACATCTTCGAGATACGCGGCGAGGTCTATATGTCGAAAGCGGCTTTTGCCGGTCTCAATGCGCGGCAGGAGGAGGCGGGCGAGAAGGTCTATGCCAACCCCCGCAACGCCGCCGCCGGATCGCTGCGCCAGCTCGATCCCGCGATCACCGAAAGTCGTAAGCTGAACTTTCTCGCCCATGGCTGGGGCGTGGCGAGCGAGGTGCCGGGCGATACACAAATGGAAGTGATGCGCGCGCTCGAAAGCTGGGGAATTCCGGTGTCGGAAGACCTTGCGCGGTTCGAGAGTGTAGCGGCGATGCTCGCTCACTATCGCGCGATCGAACATAAGCGCGCAGACCTGCCCTATGATATCGACGGCGTCGTCTATAAGGTCGATCGGCTCGACTGGCAGGCGCGGCTCGGCTTCGTCGCCAAGGCGCCGCGCTGGGCGCTGGCGCACAAATTCCCTGCCGAGCGCGCCGAAACGGCCTTGGAAGCCATTGATATCCAGGTCGGCCGTACGGGCAAGCTGACGCCGGTCGGCCGGCTGACGCCGGTGACCGTCGGCGGCGTTGTCGTCTCTAACGTTACGCTGCACAATCGCGACGAGATCGAGCGGCTCGGCGTGCGTCCCGGCGACCGGGTGGTCGTCCAGCGCGCGGGCGACGTCATCCCGCAGGTCGTCGAGAATCTGAC
>CAYQVL010000229.1:0-3716 GCA_964420825.1 uncultured Sphingomonadaceae bacterium | reverse complement strand
GCGCCGGCGATGTCCTTGAGGTCGGCGAGATCCGACACGGTGTTGGTTTCGTCAGCCATTACTTGGCCACCTTGTTCTTGCGATTGAGCGAAGCGACGTCGAGTGCCGTGGGCTGCTGCCCATCGTGCGGATGCTCGGTGCCGGCGTAGAGGTGCAGTGCGCGCATCTGGTCACGACCGAGCGGGCCGCGCGGGATCATCCGTTCGATCGCCTTTTCGAGCACGCGCTCGGGGAATTTGCCCTCGAGGATGCGCGCCGGGCTCGTTTCCTTGATGCCGCCCGGGTGACCGGTGTGGCGGTAATAGCGCTTGTCGGCGAGCTTGTTTCCGGTGAAGCAAACCTTCTCGGCGTTGATGATGATGACATTGTCACCGCAATCGACATGGCGCGAGAAGCTCGGCTTGTGCTTGCCGCGCAGCAGCTTGGCGATCTCAGCGGCGGCGCGTCCGACGACGAGACCCTCGGCGTCGATCAGCAGCCATTTCTTGTCCACCTCGTGCGGCTTGGCCGGCTGGGTGGTTTTCGTGAGCGCCTTCATGGCCTCAACCTCCTTGGTGGGCGCTGGGGCCCGAATGACGGAAACAAAAGCGCCGCCCATAGCCGGACGGCGTTGCGGTGGCGCTAATGGCTGTGAAATCGCGCGACGTCAAGCGTGAAGCGGCTTTGCCGACGGGTATTATGATACCGTATCGGCTTCATGCGCCTGCAAATGGCCGAGCGCGGTGACCCCGAGCGTCGCTTCGTGCGTCGCCTCGAGATCGACGAGCGGGGCGAAACCGGCCTGGCGCGCCTCTTCCCAACGCGCCGCGCACAGGCACCAGCGGTCGCCGTCACGCAGGCCGGGAAACTCGAATTCTGGGCGCGGCGTCGAAAGGTCGTTGCCCGCCGCCTTCGAGAAAGCCAGAAACTCTTCGGTCATGATCGCGCACACGGTATGCAGCCCGTGATCGCGGGCACCGGTCTCACAGCATCCGCTCCGCGTCCATCCGGTCAACGGATCGGTCGAGCAGGCGGCGAGCGGGCCGCCAAGAACGTTTTTCTGGTCGGTCATGGCTGGGATATAACAAGGCGGACGTGCATTACGATGCCCCGCTCGTTTCCGTCGCCACCCATTGCGCATAGCCGTCGAGCGTCATGTCGATCGGCCAGACGCAGATCCCCGGCACGTCATAGCTGTGCAGGCCGGCAATTGCCGCGACGAGCGCATCGGCGCTGTCGGCGCGCGTTTTGAATAGGGCGGAGACTTCCTCACCTTCCTCGATCCGGCCCTGCCAGCGATAGATCGAGCGGCAGGGGCCGAAGATGTTGACGCAGGCGGCGAGGCGCCTTTCGATCATCGCCCGTCCGATGCGCTCGGCTTCGTCGGCCGATCCGAATACCGCATAGATCGAGACGATAGCGCTCATGGTTGTTCGCGCCCGATAATATGGACGCCCCAGGCGAGCGTAATCACGACAATCGCGCCGACCGCCTGGTGAGCGGTCGCGACGACAATGTTGACGCCGGTGAGCAGCGTCGCGATGCCGAGCAGGAATTGCGTTCCAAAGGCGCTGTGGATTGCGATCGAAGCGATCCGCTGCCGCTGCCGCACCCTGCGCGCGAGCCAGACCAGCGCGATCACCGCCACCACCGCCCACCAGCGATGCGCGAACTGGACGGTGACCGGATTGTCGAGGAGATTGCGCCACGCCGGCGCCAGCCACTGCGCCCCCGCCGGATACCAGTCGTCGCCCATCTTGGGCCAGCTGGCAAAGGCGTATCCGGCGTCGAGCCCGGCGGTAAACGCGCCGAGGAGGAGCTGAATAGCGACGATGGAAATGACCGTCAGACCGAAGCCGGTAAGCCGCGCGGGGCGTGCGCCGGTCTCGCGATCGAGCGCCAAAAGGTCGAGCGCGGTCCACACCAGCCCGCCCAATATGAAGAGCGCCGCCAGCAAGTGAACGGCGAGACGGATGTGGCTGACGTCGGGGCGATCAATAAGCCCGCTCGCCACCATCCACCAGCCGATTGCACCTTGCAGTCCGCCGAGCGCGAGCAGTGCGCCGAGCCGCCGGCCATAGCCGCGCGGCACCGAATGTTTGATCGCGAAAAACGCCAGCGGCAGGGCAAAGACGAGCCCGATCAAGCGCCCGAGTAGCCGGTGGAGATACTCCCAGAAAAAGATCGCCTTGAACTGCGCGAGCGACATGCCGGCGTTGATCTGCCGATATTCGGGGCTCGCCTGATAGGCGGCGAATTCGGCCTGCCACTGTGTGCCATTGAGCGGTGGAGCTATGCCCGAAACCGGCTCCCAGCGGACCATCGACAGCCCCGATTCGGTCAGCCGCGTAATCCCGCCGACCACCACCATCAAAAAGACCAATGCCGCGACGCCGAGCAACCACCAGGCGATGGCGCGCGGCCGGCCGGTGTGCGGCGGTGCGACGGTGCGGGAAGCGGCGGTCATCCTGCCGCCGCCCATATTCCTGCTGCGGCCCATTGCCAACTCCGCATTATTTGGGTGCTGTAATATTGTAACATGCCGCGTGATATCATATCTGTGTGGGAATCGCGGCGCGGTGAGTCGCGGTCTGATGGAGGACGACCGGCCGATGGGCTATAGCGCAACCTACAAGCAAGGCGCGGACCGCTGGGCGATAATCGTCTCGGGGCTGTGCGTCGTGCATTGTCTTTCGGGCGCGGTGGTCATCGCGCTTGCCGCCTCGGCTGGTGGACTTTTGCTCGATCCTGTCGTCCACGAGATCGGGCTGGCGATCGCGATCGTCCTTGGCGTTATCGCGATCGGGCGCGGGATCCGGCGCCATGGCTATGCGCTGCCCGCAGCGGTCGGCTCGCTCGGCATCGGCACAATGGCGGGCGCGCTCTCGCTGCCGCATGGCGAAATGGAGATCGTCTATACGGTCATCGGCGTCGCGCTGCTGGCGCTCGGCCACGATCTCAACCGCCGGGCGTACCGCTAGCTGCCTGCTTGCGCCTCCCGGCCATCGCGCCTAAATTCATCGCCATGGGACAGCATAATCACGTCATGCACGAAGGCGAGGATCTCGCCACCGCCGCGCGCATCGCGCTCGAACATTCGGGCGAGCAATGGACCAAGATGCGCGCCAACGTGTTCGATGCGCTCGCCGCGTTCGATCATCCGGCATCGGCCTATGATATCGCCGAAGCGGTGTCGAACAGCGAGGGCCGCCGCGTCGCCGCCAACAGCATCTATCGCATCCTCGATCTGTTTACCTCGGCCAATGTCGCTCGCCGCGTCGAGAGCGCCAACGCTTATCTCGCCAACCGCCATCCCGATTGCCTGCACGACTGCATCTTCCTGGTCTGCGACAATTGCGGCAAGACCACGCATCTGGACGACGACAAGCTCTCCGAAGGCGTCCGCGCAGCGGCGAGGAAGCAGGGCTTCAACCCCGAACGCCCGGTGATCGAGGTCCGCGGGCTTTGCGGCGACTGCGGGTAATAATCTCGCTGTCATACCCGGTCGCAAGCGCCAGAATTCGACAGGCCCCGTGTGCGTGCCTACAATAGGGCTGGCTGAACAAAGGTGCCCTCTATGTCCGACAAGCCCGCCACTCCGCTGCTCGATACGGTCGATACCCCGGCCGATTTGCGCAAGCTCGCGCCCAGGCAGCTCCGCCAGCTCGCCGACGAGCTGCGCGAGGAGGTGATTTCGGCGGTCTCGGTGACCGGCGGGCAGCTCGGCGCGGGGCTCG
>CAYQVL010000228.1:0-3722 GCA_964420825.1 uncultured Sphingomonadaceae bacterium | reverse complement strand
TTGAAGCCGATCTCGAGGCTGTCGGAGCTGTAATCGCCGGGAACTTCCTCCGCCGCCGTTCCATTTTCGGGCGAGGTCACCGAGAGCGTGATCTTGTCGGTGTCGAGCGCCATCTTGACCGCGCGGGTCTTTTCAGTGGCGATCGTCGCGACGCGGTCGACGCCTTCCTCGAAGGAACGCGGATCGATCTTTAGAAGCTTGTCGTTGCCCGTCGGGATAACGCGGTTGTAATCGGGGAAGGTGCCGTCGATGAGCTTCGAGGTCATTACCGCGCTGCCGAGCCCGAAGCGGATCTTGCTGTCCGACAGCGCGACTTCGACGGTGCCGTCGAGTTCGTCGAGCATCTTGCGCAGTTCGGCGACGCATTTGCGCGGAATAATCACGTCGGGCATGCCCTCGGCGCCATCGGGGCGCGGCAGCGTGAAGCGGGCAAGGCGATGGCCGTCGGTCGCCGCCGCTTTGAGCACCGGCTGGTCGTCGTCCGAAACATGCAGGAAGATGCCGTTCAGATAATAGCGTGTCTCCTCGGTCGAGATCGCGAAGCGCGTCTTGTCGACGATATCGCGCAACGTCGCGGCGGGGAGTTCGAAGCTTGTCGGCAACTCGCCCTCGGCGATCATCGGAAAGTCGTCGCGCGGCAGCGTCTGGAGGTTGAAGCGCGCGCGGCCGGCATTGACCGCCATCTTGCCTTCGGCCGCGGCGAGCGATACCTGGCTGCCCTCGGGCAGCTTGCGGGCGATGTCAAACAGCGTGTGAGCGGACACCGTCGTCGCGCCGGGCGTTTCGACCTGCGCCTCGACGCTTTCGACGATCTGAAGATCGAGATCGGTCGCCATCAGCCTGATGCCGCCGCCTTCGGTGGCTTCGATCAATACGTTGGAAAGGATCGGAATCGTGTTCCGCCGCTCGACCACCGACTGGACGTGGCCAAGGGCTTTCAGCAGAACCGCCCGTTCGATAGTCGCTTTCATTCTCATCCCCTGCGCGCTTTGCCGCTTCGCTCTATAGCGCGAATGTCCTGCCGTGCCAGCGCCGATAAGGCAATGCAAAAGGGGCCGGGGCGCAAGGCCCCGACCCCGATTATCGCAATTATCCGTGGATAGCGGTGCTCAGAAGCGAATGCCGACGCCGGCCACAACCTGGTGGCGATCGGTGTTGACGTCGAAATCGGCGAAATTGACATTGTTGTCGGCGACATCGACCTCGAGATCGCTATAGTTCGAATAGCGGTATTCGACCTTGCCGTAGATTTTGTCGCTCAGCAGATATTCGAAACCCGCACCGACGCGGAAGCCGTCGAGCGTTGCGCTATAGTCCCGGCTGAAGCCCGCGCCGTCGTCGGTGTCGAGGCCGTATCGGGCGTTGGTATAGCCGCCCTTGGCGTAAAGCAGCGTCCGCGGGGTGACGAGAACGCCGGCGCGCGCGCCGACATAAATGTCGCGCCCGGCTTCGAACGAGGCGCGGCTGCCCGGTCCGAACGCGCTGTCTTCGGTTTCTCCGGCGGTCGAATCGGAAATTTCGGTTTCGACGCCGAAAACGACGCCGCCGGTCGAGAAATCATAGCCCGCGCCGACGCCGTAGACGAAGCCGTCGAGACCCTGACCGCTGCCATCGTCGAAACGATCCTGCGTGCCGGGCGAGAAATCGCCGTCATTGTCGGCGGTGGTGTTGTCATAGCCGCCGATCGCTTCGAGACGGAAGCCGGTAAAGGCATCGTTGTCCGACTGGGCCAGCGCCGGGGTGGCGGCGGTGCTCGCCAGAAGGGCCGTGAAAACAAGTTTACGCATGTACATACTCCTTGGAAATTGCTCCGGAGACCGGAGTCCCAAGGCGAGCGCGCGGCCACGAGAATAGTTGCATGAACCTCGGATAAACGGCGGAAAGCTGTTGCTTTCGGGTCACGGATTGGCGATCAGCCGTGCGGTGCATTCGGCCAGCCGCCTTTATATCGCCCGTCACGGCGAAACCGTGTTCAACGCCGCCGCGCGGCTGCAGGGCAATCACGCGCATACGCCGTTGACGCGCGCGGGTTTTGAGCAGGCCGCTGACATCGGCGCGGCGTTGCGTCGCAGGCTCGGGCGCAAGCCGGATTTGCAACTTTGGTCGTCGAGCGCGGGACGGGCGCTGCAGACGATAGCCATCATTGCCGAGCATCTCGAACTCGACTGGCATGATGCGCTGCACGACGATCGTCTCGTCGAAATCGATACCGGGTCGTGGGCGGGCCGCTATTATGCCGATGTCGCCGAAGAACACGGCCCGATCGTCGATATGGAAACGCGGCTGCTGAAGCCCGCGCCCGATGGCGAGAATTACGCGCAAATCGCCGCGCGCGTCGGCGGCTGGCTCGACGAGCATGGCGGCGAGCCGGGCGACAAGCTGATTATTACGCACGGAATTTCGAGCCGCGTGCTGCGCGGCGTGCTGCTTGGGCTCGATCCGCTCCCCGGCTATGGTGCGCCCGTCGCTCCCGGCTTACCGCAAGGCTCTGTCGTCATGATCGAAAATGGCGTTGAAACGGTGATCGTCGAAGGCGCCGGCGGGGAGCGGGCGTGAGGAACCTGGTCTTCGCTGTCGGCTTGGCGCTGCTCGCTACGCCGGTCGCAGCGCGCGATTCGCTCGGCATATACGACGACTGGGGAGCGTTCCGCGATCGCGATCCGCCGCGCTGCTATGCGATCGCCAAGCCCGGCCGCGATCGCGCCGGCGACTGGCAGCCCTTCGCTTCGGTCGGCAACTGGCCGCGCCGCAATGTTCGCGGCCAAGTGCATTTCCGGCTGCGACGGGCGATGCGCGAAGGCAGCGAACCGGTCCTCACCATCGGCGATCGCCGATGGGAACTCGTCGGGCGCGGCCCCGATGCCTGGGCCGCCGATCGCCGCGACGACGCCGCGATCGTCGCCGCGATGCGCAGCGGATCGACGATGCGAATCGAGGCGCGCGGCGCGGGCGGACGCTTCACCGACAGCTATGCGCTGCGCGGCGCGGCGAGCGCGATCGACGCGGCGGCGCTGGGGTGTGCTGGTTAACTGCCTTGCGTCGCGCGCTGGCAAATCCGCGCGTTTGACCCTACAGCGCTCCGCATGAGCGCTTCTTCAGCCCCGATGGACCGGCCCGGCACGGCCGACCCCGTCCCCGTGCCGCGTCCGCATGTGCCGCGCGCCGACGGCCGTATCGATCTTGTCGGGCTCAAGCGCGCCGAAATCCGGACAGCGCTCGAGGCGGCGGGGCTCGCGCCCAAACAGGCCAAGCTGCGCGCCAAGCAAATCTGGCACCAAGCCTATCATCGCGGCGTCACCGATTTTACCGCCATGTCCGACATCGCCAAGCCACAGCGTCCATGGTTCGCCGAACGTTTCGTCATCGGCCGCCCTGCGATCGTCGAACATCTGGTCTCCGAAGACGGCACGCGCAAATGGCTGCTCCAGACCGATGACGGCCATGATTACGAGATGGTTTTCATCCCCGACGCCGATCGCGGAACCTTGTGCATTTCAAGCCAGGTCGGCTGCACGCTCAATTGCCGCTTCTGCCATACCGGCACCATGCGGCTGGTTCGCAATCTGACGCCGGGCGAAATCGTCGGACAGGTCATGCTGGCGCGCGATGCGCTGGGCGAATGGCCCAAAGGAACGATGGACGATCTGGGCGATGAGAGCGAGAGCGCCTACACGTCCGATGGCCGCCTGCTCACCAATATCGTGATGATGGGTATGGGCGAG
>CAYQVL010000227.1:0-3734 GCA_964420825.1 uncultured Sphingomonadaceae bacterium | reverse complement strand
GCGACGAAATCGGCGAGGCCCGCCGCCATCTCCGGATCGGCGAACCAGTCGATCGGCAGTGTCGTGAAAACGGTGCCGTCCTCGTAGAGCGGCGTTTCGAAGGCTATGCTGCCGCTATAATCTCGGAAGGCGTCGTGACCGGGCACCAGCGCGTTGGCGAAGAGCGGAGGGAGATCGCGCGGCTGGGGCGGCCAGCTGCGTTGGACATTGTCGGCGTCGGTTTGCAGATAGACGCTCGCTGGTTCGACATTGCCCGGCCCGATGCGCGCGAAGAAGCTCGCGAGGAAATCTTCCTGACGCGGGCCGATCCACTCGGGATTGTGGCTCGAACTCACAAAGGCCAGATAGGTGCGCGTTTGCATCGCGCTCAAGGCCTCGACGAGCCGGCCGTCGCTCGGCGTCGACTGGTCGAAGAGGATATCGACGCCGATCGCGCGCGGCCCCATCGCATCGATATTGGCGAGCGCGCGGGCGAGAATGCCGCGATCGAGCGGCGAGCGTACTTCGGTATCGATCAGCGTGTCTTCGGTATAGACGACCAGCAGGATGCGTTCGTCTTCCTCGACCTGCACCATCGCATTGGCGGCGCGAATATCGAACAAGGTGCGTTCGATCTCGTTGGCCAGCGGTATCGAGAGTGCGAAACGGGCGAACATCAATGCGCCGATCAGCAGCAGTGCCGTCGCGATCAACCGCCAGGTCCCTACATCTTCGTGTATTCGCCGCCATCGCCGCGTCAGCGGGTTTGCCGGCACGGCTTTTTCCTGGCCCGACGTCGACCAGAGGAATTCGCGTGCGCGCCTAATCGGCCGTCACCCCAGCCCGGCTTGCCCGTGAACCGCGTTTATCCAGGGTCAGAGCGGCAAGCGCGGTCATCGAAGCGGATATCGGACGCATAGACTTTCCCCAATGCCGGTCAGGCCGAGCGATTCATGGCATTCCCGCTTGCCATTGCAATACGGACGCCGATGCGACGATCGGCCATCGTTATAGCGCATGCCGGGGAGGAATCCACCGTCACCCGCGGATGCGGCCGCGTCCAGATGAGCCTTAGGCTGGTGCGTCAGGCGTTTACGCTGCACGCTGTGTCGATTAGGGCCGAGCGGCGTCCGCAACGTGGCGCGGACCCGGCCCAAAGGGGGGCGTAGTGATGATCGGTGCGTCGAGCGCTTATGTGCCGCCTCTTTTGGACGCGCGGCCCCCGCTGGGCGCGCTGACGGCCGCCATTGTCGCGACGCAGACGTGTGCCTGGAGCGAGGCGATCGCGCTCTGGCAAGACCAGTTCCGCCTCCGCCGGCTTGCCGAACCCGCCGCCAGATGCATCGCCGCCGCCGCGCTGCAAGCAGGACGATACGGTTTGGCGGACCATATGATCGGCCAGATGGCCATCGTCGATGCTGCGCTTGAGCAGTTGATCGACGTCAACGCACCGATCCGCGAGGCGCGCAAGCCATGGTTCGACAGCCAACCAGCCAATGCGCCCGATCGCGTCGATCGGTCGGCGCTCAATGCGATGCTAGATCTGAAACTGTATCGTGCGGTATTGACGTGCGCATTGCGGCACGGTGCGCTGGGCGAGCCGGAGCAGCATGGCTATGCCATCCGCGCCCTTCATGGGCTTGGCGAGCATCGCAGGGTGGTAGCGATTGTCCGACTCGGCAAGCTCGACCCCGTCGACTTGGCGATCGCCGAAGCGGTACGCGAGTCCGCAAGTAAACTCGCTGCTCGGCAAATGCCATTTTCCGTGCATCTGGCAAATTTCCGGAAGCAGTGTGGTGCCGGAAACTCTACGGGCGCGCTCGATTTCCTTGGCCCGAGCGAGCCTGAATGATGGCATTCACTGATGTCATGGTGCGTACGGGCCTGCGGAGCTGGTTGCGGCTGACCGTTAATGGCCGGCAATTGCTGGCAATGCTGGAAGGCGATCCTCAACGAACGCACGATTTCCATCCAAATCGCGGTATCGCGACACGGCTGAAACTGGCGATGCGAATGCGGGTGATCAGGCAGGGCGCGCTTGCCGAGCGCGTGCGCGAGCTGTTCGATGCCGGACATCGGCAAACCGCTGAATTTCTGCTCGAAACCGGGTTGCAAGCCCTGCCGGAGGCGACGGCATTGGCGGGGGTGAAAATCGCGCGGTTGCAGAACGATGGCCGTATCGACCAATTGCGCGCCTATATCGCCGATTTGCTGAAGCATGAGAATCTGGCGCCCCGCATTCTGCATCATATCATCGTCGCGCTCGCTGGCAGCGATGCCGACGACGACGCGCAAATGCGATCCGCAACGGCGCGCTTCGCGCAGTCGATCGAGATTTCACCCGACCGGGCTAACGTCGAAGCGCAGCTTTACGAAGCGCTTGGGCTACCCGCCTATGCGGAACTCTTGCGTTCTGAAGAGACCGAGCAGAGTTTTGGCGCCATAGCAGGCCCGGCCGCGCAGTCCGAACCGGTCGAAAGCGTTTTTGCCGGATTGCTCTACCAGCGGCCTGCCGGTGCCGGCGGCTACGCAGCGCAGAACCGCTTGCTGTTCGTCGGCAATTCGCTGGCGTGCGGGGGTATGGAACGCGTACTCGCACGCAGTTATCGCCATTTTTCGGAAGCGGCCGACGTCGATACGGTCGATCTTGCGCTGATCGAATATGATCCGGACGGACCGACGGGATTTTATGCCGGCGAGGCGGGGGTCACGGTGGACGATGTCCTGCTCCTCGACCGACTCACACCTCCCGGCGAGCTGTTTGAACGGCTGCCGGGAAGCTGGGGCGCGCGCGGACGGAAGCTGTTCGATCATATCGTCAAAACGCGGCCGCGTGCGATCCACGCCTGGAATGATCTCACGGGGGCGTTGAGCGCCTATGCCGGTTTGCTTGCCGGATGCCCGCGCATCGTCATTCACTTTCATCACAATCCCGCGGTGCCGCTTGCTAGCCCATACGAGCCCGTCGCCTCCTATCCCGCGATCTATCGCATGCTCGCCTCGCGCCCCGAAATCCGCTTCGTCTTCTGCGCCAGGGCCGCCGCGCTCGCCTATGCCGATTGGTGGACGCTGCCCGTCTCCGGGCGCTTTGCGACATTGTACAACGGTTTCGACTGGCCCAAGGCACCGTCGCGCGAGGCGGCACGAGCGCGTCTGGGCGTGCCCGCCGATGCACCGATCATCGGCACCGTGTTGCGCTTCGACCCGGTCAAACAACCGCTGCTTTGGGCGGAGGCGGCGGTAGCGCTCGGCGCCGAGCGGCCCGACGCGCATTTCCTTATGGTCGGCGACGGGCCGCAGCGCATGGCAGTGATCGAGCGTTTCGCCAGGGCGGGGCTTGGCGGCCGCGTACATTTGCCCGGGCAGATTACCGGCATCGCCGACTATTACGCGGCGATGGATGTGTTCTGGCTGACGTCGCAAAGCGAGGGGCTGCCCAATGTCAGTATCGAGGCACAGTTCGCCGGCGTGCCCGTTGTCGCGTTCGACGTCGGTGGAATGGCCGAAACGATCGTGCCGGGGGAGAGCGGATTGTTGGTCCCGCCCGACGATCCGGCCGCTCTCGTCGAGGTGACGCGAGGCTTGTTGGCTAACGACGCGCGGCGTGCGAATATGAGCGCGCGCGCCAGCGAGAATGCGCGACGCACATTTTCCGCCGCGCGCTTTTATGCGTCGCTATCGCAGATCTACGGAGACTAGGCCAAGTGTTCGATAAGCTTATCTGCAAGCGCCCGGGCGCCACCGACACGCAGCCT
>CAYQVL010000226.1:0-3766 GCA_964420825.1 uncultured Sphingomonadaceae bacterium | reverse complement strand
CGAACGATCGACGCTTTCGCCGACCAGCGTATAGGCGCGGTCTCCGTTCGGCGCGACGATAACGTCATAGGTTTCGGCGACCGAGATCTGGAGTTCGTCGATTTCGACCGGGCGGACGTTCTCGCCATCGGCCTGAACCACGGTCATCGGCAGGCCGGGGATGCGCACGTTGAAGATGCTCATCGCCGAGGCATTGATGATCCGCAGGCGGACGCGCTCGCCGGGTTCGAACAACCCCGTCCAGTTTTCGCGCGGGCCATGGCCGTTGATCAGATAGGTGTAGGTCGTGCCGTTGACGTCGGCGATATCGGTCGGATCCATCCGCATCCCGCCCCACATCATCCGTTCGTCGAGGCTCTGGCCTGCTCCCGCGAGCAGGCCCGAGAGCGTCTGCTGTCGGCGGTTGAAATAGCCGGGGCTGCGCTTGAGCTGGCCCATGATCCGGTGCGGATGCATGAAGCTCCAGTCGGAGAGCACGATGACATGCTCGCGGTCATAGGCGACCGGATCGGGTCGCGCCGGATCGATGACGATCGGCCCGTAATGGCCGAGTTGCTCCTGGAGCCCCGCGTGGCTGTGATACCAATAGGTGCCCGCCTGGCGGACTGGGAATTCATAATGATAGGTTTCGCCGGGGCGAATACCGGGGAAGCTGACGCCGGGCACGCCGTCCATCTGGAACGGCAGCAACAGCCCGTGCCAGTGAATCGAGCTATCCTCATCGAGATTGTTGGTGACCGCAAGGCGCGCGATCTGGCCCTCCTGAAGCCGGATCAGCGGCGCCGGAAGCGTGCCGTTGACGGTGATCGCGTGGCCCGTGCGGCCGCCGACGGTAAAGGGCGTGCGGCCGATGTCGAGCGCAATGTCGCCGCCCGAAACCGTCGGCATATCGGGGACGATGCCGCGCGATCCCGATTGCGCCCAGGCGGGAAAGAGGCTCGATAGGCCCAATCCCGCAGCGCCGACGAGGCCGGTTTGAAGCAGAGCGCGTCTGCCGATTGCATTTGTCATGATGGTGATCCTCGCGCCGGCACCTAATCCGGCTTTGTGTCTTGATGAGCGGCAGCCAAGGCGGAGCCGGCCGAAGCCGCCTCCGTCCGGTTTACTCGGCGCCCATCGGATGGCCGGTGTGAGCATCGGCGTCGGGGGTTGCCTGCTGCGCGACAGCGGCGGCGGGCAGGGCGATCGTCATCGCGCTAACGCCCGACCCTGCCGAAGAGATCGACGAGTTCGGCGAACTTCTCGCGCTGCGCGGCGGCGTCGCCGCTCTGCACGGCGTCTTCGATGCAATGGCCGGCATGGGTCGCCAGAACCTTCGACTTGGCGGCGCGCAGAGCGGCCTCCATCGCGCCCATCTGGTGGAGAATATCGATGCAATAGCGATCCTCCTCCATCATCTTGGCGATGCCGCGCGCCTGGCCTTCGATGCGCCGCATTCGCGCGATTTCCTTGCCGAATTTTCCGGGCATGACATACTCTCTCAATGCAATTGAGGTTGCAATATACCTATGCGGGGTATTGTAATCAATCTAAATCCGCGCGAAGGACGGGGCTGATGACAATAGGGGTTGCACGATGACCGACGCGCCGGAATTTCGCGTTGCATTGTTCGGCTTTTTCGCCGCATTCGTCTGGGAAATGTGGCAGATGCCCTTCTATCGAACGGCAGACCTTGCCATCATGGACGCGGTCCAGGGCTGTAGCATGGGGTCGTTTGGCGACGCCGGTATCATGGTCGTCGCCTATAGCGTTGCCGCCCGGATCGCCGGATCGCGACATTGGATCCTGGAACCGCGCCGTTTGCCGTTGTTCGTTTACCTGGGCACGGGTCTCGTCATCACCATCGCGATCGAGCATATTGCTCTCAATGCCGGAATTGGGTGGCATTATAGCGATCTAATGCCCGTCGGCCCCTTCGGCGCGGGTCTTGTGCCGGTGGTAATGTGGATCATCGTGCCGCTGGCAACGTTATGGTTGGTGCGGCTGCCGTCGCTGCCTCGCTAGCCCGGGCGTGCCGTCAAATATATTGCATATACCCTACGGGGGTATTATGTATGAACAGCTCCGCCGAGTCGGACGGTATTGCGATCCCGGCTTAGAGCGCAGTGCGACGGCGCCGAAATGGCGGTCTCGTGACTATAAAGGAGGCTATTATGCGGATAACGACCTTGGGGAACGCGCTTTCGCTGTTTCTCGCCTTTACCTTTACGCTTTGTGTGCTCTGGGGCCTGGTAGCGCCCGAGAAGCTGCATATGCACGCAGCATGGGAGGCTCTATTGCCGGGCTTCAGCTGGATTTCGCTGCCCTCGTTCCTGATCGGGCTAGCCGGATCCTATCTCTACGGATGGTATGCGGCGCTCGTCTTCGTGCCGCTTTTTCGCTTTTTCGAGAAGCGATCCGCCGCCGATTGAAACGTCTCGCGGAGGGCGGCGGCTAATCGCCGCCTTCCGGCTCTCGTTATTAGATGAAAGACCTCGCCATGGATCATCGCTGCTGCGAATTGCCGGAGACCGGCGTTAAAGACCCCGTTTGCGGAAAGGTCGTAGACCCCGAAACAACATCGCATCATGCCGAACATGACGGCGAGAATTTCCACTTCTGTTCGGCAAAGTGCCGCGAGACGTTCGTCGCCGATCCCGATCACTATCTTTCCGGCGCGCATACGCACGACCATGACGATGCGCCCGAGGGCACGATCTTTACCTGTCCGATGCATCCCGAGATCCGCCAGGTCGGCCCGGGCTCGTGCCCGATTTGCGGGATGGCGCTCGAACCCGAGCAGGTGTCGCTCGATAGCGATCCCGATCCCGAATATCTCGACATGCGCCGGCGTTTCTGGGTCAGCCTCGTCTTCACCGTGCCGTTGTTCGTCTATGCGATGGGCGACATCATCCCCGGCCAACCCTTTGCGCGTCTGATCGAACCCGGCTGGGTTCAGTGGCTGCAGCTGGCGCTGGCGGCGCCGGTCGTCTTGTGGGGCGCATGGCCGTTTTTCGTCCGCGCCGTCCGCTCGGTGCGAACGATGAACCTCAACATGTTCACGCTGATCGGCCTCGGCGTGGCCGTCGCATTCGCGTTCAGCGTCGTTGCGACGATCGCGCCGCATATTTTCCCGCCGGCATTCCAGGATATGGACGGCAATGTCGGCGTCTATTTCGAGGCGGCGGCGGTGATCACCACGCTCGTCCTGCTTGGCCAGATGCTGGAGTTGAAAGCACGCGGACAGACGTCGAGCGCGCTCCGCGCATTGCTTGAGCTCGCGCCGCCGGTCGCCACCCGGATCGCCGAAGACGGGTCGGAGAGCGAGGTCGCGCTCGAACAGGTGCTCGCCGGCGATCGGCTGCGCGTGCGCCCGGGCGAAACGGTGCCGGTCGACGGCACGGTCGAGAGCGGTTCGAGCAGTATCGACGAAGCGATGGTCACCGGCGAGCCGATCCCGGTGCGCAAGCGCGAGGGCGATGCCGTCACCGGCGGCACCGTCAACCAGACCGGCAGTTTCGTGATGAAGGCCGAGCGCGTCGGCAAGGATACCTTGCTCGCCAAGATCGTCCAGATGGTCGCCGAGGCGCAGCGCAGCCGCGCGCCGATCCAGCGGCTCGCCGATCTCGTCGCGGGCTGGTTCGTGCCGGCGGTCGTGGGCGTCGCCGTGGTCACCTTCATCGTCTGGGCGGTCTGGGGTCCGAGCCCGGCTATGGCCTATGCGCTGGTCAACGCGATCGCGGTGCTGATCATCGCCTGTCCCTGCGCGCTGGGCCTCGCGACGCCG
>CAYQVL010000225.1:0-3771 GCA_964420825.1 uncultured Sphingomonadaceae bacterium | reverse complement strand
GTCATTTCGCCCTTGCCGTCGGGCCAGCGCGGAAAGAATACCGAAACCGCCGTGTCGCCTGGTTTCCAGTCGGAAACCCCCTCGCCCACCGCAACGACCTGGCCCGCGCCGTCGGACATCAATATGCGGCCATCCTCGGTGGGAATACCGCCGATCGCGACGACATAATCGTGATAGTTGAGCGAGCTGGCGGTAACCCGGACGAGGATTTCGCCGGGCCCGGCCTCGGGCCGGTCGCGTTCGACGATTGCGATATTATCGAGCCCGCCGGGTTTTTTGAGCACTGCGACCTTCATGCCGCGTCCTCAAAGCTACCGGCGCGCTTGGCCATCCCCGCCATCACCGCCTCGATCTGGTTGGGTTTGCCGATCACCGCCGCCTGTTCGCGCGATTCCGCAAGCAATATCCCGCCCGCATGCTGGTCGCGCGACATGTTGAGCAGCCGCTTGTTGGCGCGCACCGCGTCGGGACTCTTGCCTGCGATTTCGTGCGCCAGCGACATCGCATCGGCATGCGGATCGGCGGCCAGGCGCGTCGCGAAGCCGAGCCGCTCGGCCTCGGCGCCGTCGAATATCCGCGCGGTATAGCAAAGCTCGCGGACGACATCGTCGCGCGCCAGCGTCCGCATGAGCGCAAGGCCCGCCATATCGGGGACGAGCCCCCATTTCATCTCCATCACGGCGTGTCGCGTATCGGGTGCGGTGATCCGGATATCGGCGCCGCAGGCGATCTGGAAACCGCCGCCGAACGCCGCGCCATGGACCGCGGCGATCACCGGCACGGGGAGCGTATGCCAGCCCCAGGCAACATGCTGGAAGCGATTGGCGTCGCCATGCGTGCGGTCCTCGAGATTGCGCGAAGACGGCTCCTTGTCGCCGCCCTGGCTCTTCTCGACCATCGCGGCGAAGCTGCCCATATCGAGCCCCGCGCAAAATGCCTTGCCTTCGCCCGACAGCACCACCGCGCGCAGGCTGTTGTCGCCGGCCAGCCGGTCGATCGCATCGATGATCCCGTCGAACATCGCCGGATCAAGCGCATTCATCTTGTCGGGACGGTTGAGGCGGACATCGGCGACGCCCTTGTCGTCGATGGCTATCGATACGCGGTCGGTCATGCTTTGGCTCCTTTGGGCAAATCTCTGGCACAGACGCGTTGCAGTTCGCAACCCGCACCTGCGGGGCTTGCGAATTCCATGCGCCTGGGGTCAAGACCGGCGATGGCCGGAGAGTGGGACAGGTTTATCGCGCGTGCCGAGGAATGGCGCGGCGCAAAACTCGCGATCGCAACGGTGCTGCGCACCTGGGGGTCGTCGCCGCTGCCGCGCGGCAGTCATATGCTCGTTCACGAGGACGGCCGCTTCGAAGGATCGGTCTCGGGAGGATGCGTTGAGGGCGAGGTTCTTCACATGGCCGCTGAAACAATCGCTGATGGGACGACGCGGCGGCTCAGTTTCGGCGTCGGCAACGCCAATGCCTGGGAGGTCGGCCTGCCCTGTGGCGGCGACATCGAAATCCTCGTGCAGCCCGTTTCCGCAAGCGGTTTCGCGCCCGAATTATTTGCCTCTATCGACGCGGCGCGAACCGCCGGCGAGACCCTGACGATCGCTACTGATCTCGCTTCGGGGCGCAGCAGGATCAGCACCGCCACGGACAAGGACGACTGGCTCAATATCTATTCACCCTCGCCGCGTGTGCTGATCGTCGGCGCCGTCCAGATCGCGCAGTCGCTGGCGCGAATCGCCGCCGAAACCGGTATCGCGCCCGTCGTCATCGATCCGCGCGATCGTTTCCTGACCGAAGACCGGTTTCCGAACATCGCGCGCGACGGTCGCTGGCCCGACGAAGCGATTGCGGCGCACCGCCCCGACAGCGCCACCGCCATCGTCACGCTCAGCCACGATCTCAAGATCGACGATGTGGCGTTGCTTGCCGCGCTGCGCAGTCCGGCGCGCTACATCGCCGCACTCGGCTCGCGCAAGAGCCATGCCACGCGATGCGAAAGACTGGCCGCAAGAGGAGTCGGACCTGAAGATTTGCAGCGGATAGACGGCCCTGCAGGATTGGCCATTGGCGCGCTGAGCCCCGCCGAAATCGCGCTGTCGATCGCCGCCGCTATGGTCGCGGCGCTCCGAAACGAGCCACCCGGCGTGCTCTCCGATCATAGCCCCATATAGGCGGTGAGCGGCGCTCGTGCCAACCACAGCGGCCATGCTGCGATGGCCAGCAGCGTGCCGAGCGGCAACCGGTCGCTCGCCGAAATCCTGTTCCCGCGCGCGGCGCTAACCGCCACCGCCGCCAACCCAGCCACGCTCGCCAGCAGCAAGACGAGCGGCAATAGATACCAGCCGAGCCAAGCGCCGATCGCGGCGAGCAGCTTGGCGTCGCCACCGCCAAGTCCGTCGCGTCCGCGCGTCACGCGATAGAGCAGGCCGATAGCGTAGAGTGTCAGAAACCCCGCTCCCGCGCCTATCGCGCTCGCTAGCGGGGTTACCCCTCCGGGCAGCGCCGAAACGCCAAGACCAAGCAGGACGAGAGGCAGCGTCAGCCGGTCGGGCAACCACAAATGCCGAAAATCGAGTATCGCCAGCGCCAGCAATATCCAGCCGAACATCGCACCGGCAAGGCCCTGCGCCAGCGGTGCGACAAGAAACGCAAGCGCGCCGATCACGCCCGCCGCCAGCTCGGTCGTCGGATGGATCCAATCGATCGCCGCGCCGCAGCGGCGGCACCGCCCGCGCAGCACGACAAAACTCAGCAGCGGCACCAGTTCGAACCAGGCAAGCGTGCGCTCGCAGCCATCGCAGCGCGACCGGCCCGCGACAACGCTCTCCCCGGCGGGCCAGCGCATCGTCAACGTTGCAAGAAAACTGCCCATGATCGCGCCCAGCAACCCACCCGCAACGAGCCGCCAGAGGGGGGCAAGCGCCGCCGCGCCGTCAAACAGGAATACAGGCGCTGAAACGGCGTGATCTCCCTTGCGTGGAACAACATGGCCGGCTGACGCGGCTATTCGATCCGTTCGTCATCCGCGACGCCGTATAGGTGGCTGGTCTCGACATAGCCCGTACGGCCGCGGACATCGAATTCGCACCATCCGCGCTGGCAATTGCTGATGCGCCCGACGACACCGGGCTCGGCGCGAAATCGAATGCGCGCGGTCGGGTTGGGCGATTCGCGCATCGGCTGGATGTCGTCGATGACCATCGCGGTGCGATCCTCGCTCAGCAGATTGACCAGCATCCAGCCCTGCGTGCCTTCGGGATCCTCGACCTTGCGCCAGTTCTCGTAAATCTCGACGACGCGCACCGGCAATCCGGCGCGCTGATAGAGCCAGCTGATCGGGAAATTGCGACCGGGTCCCGTGCGCATCCGCGCCTGCCCCGCCGAAATCGAGGCCCAATAGGGTGGCTCGCGATCCTGCGCTTGGGCGCGCTCGGGCAGCGCAGTGCAGATCGCCGCAATCAGCGCCGCCAATCCCCACAATATTGCCCGCATCCTGTTCCAACCCTCATGTTTACCGACAACACGCCGACATTAAGCAGCGTCCTCGCTTTGCTTCAACCCGTCATCGGCTTGACGGGCGGCGGCGCAGCGGTCAATCGATAAGCCCGATGACCGAAATCGCTCGCCCCAAGACCATCGTCACGCGCAAACTGCCCGATGCCGTCGAATCGCGGATGGCCGAGCTTTTCGATGTCGAGTTCAATCGCGAGGATCGCCCGCTTTCGGTCGAGCGATTGCGCGATGCTGTCGCCCGCGCCACCGTCTTCGT
>CAYQVL010000224.1:0-3781 GCA_964420825.1 uncultured Sphingomonadaceae bacterium | reverse complement strand
CGAACTTCAAGGAAGGTCTGACCGTTCTTGAATACTTCAACTCGACCCACGGCGCCCGCAAGGGTCTCGCCGACACCGCGCTTAAGACGGCCAACTCGGGCTACCTTACCCGCCGTCTCGTCGATGTGTCACAGGATTGCACGATCGTCGAAGAAAATTGCAAGACGAAGAATGCGCTTGAGATGCGCGCCATCGTCCAGGGCGGTTCGACGATCGCGACGCTCAGCGAACGCATTCTGGGTCGCACCGCGGCCGAGGATATCGTCGATGCGAAATCGGGCGACACGATCGTCAAGTCTGGAACGCTGATCGATGAGCCGACTTCCTTGGCTATCGAGGATTCGGGCGTCCAGGCGGTCAAGATCCGTTCGCCGCTTACCTGCGAATCGAAGGTTGGCGTTTGCGGCAAATGCTATGGCCGCGATCTGGCGCGGGGAACGCCCGTCAATATCGGCGAAGCGGTCGGGGTTATCGCGGCGCAGTCGATCGGCGAGCCTGGCACCCAGCTCACCATGCGGACCTTCCACATCGGCGGCGCGGCGCAGCTCAACGAACAGTCGAACATCGAATCGCCAGGCGACGGCACACTCGAATATCGCGGTATCATTGCGATCAAGGACCGCAAGGGCCGGACGCTGGCGATCTCGCGCAGCGGCGAGCTTGTGGTTCTCGACGCGGAAGGCCGCGATATCGGCATCTTCCGTATACCCTATGGAGCGCGCCTGCTTCAGGAAGACGGCGATACCGTCGCCAAAGGCGATCGCATCGCCGAATGGGATCCAAGCTATGCGCCTGTGATCACGGAGAAGCAGGGTCCGGTTAAATTCCAGGACCTGATCGACGGCCGGACGATGAAGGAAGAAACCGACGAGGCCACGGGCATTACCCAGCGCGTCGTCACCGAGGATCAGAACAAGACCAAGAAGGACGACTTCAAACCGCGAATCACGCTGCTCGACGAGAATAGCGGCGAAGCGGCAGTCTATCGCCTGATCCCCGGCGCGGTGATATCGGTTGAAGACGGCCAGGTGCTGCATGAGGGCGATATTGTTGCCCGTCTGCCGCGCGAAGCCGCCAAGACCCGCGACATCACCGGCGGTCTGCCGCGCGTCGCCGAATTGTTCGAAGCGCGTATTCCGAAGGACAATGCGGTTATCGCCAAGATTGACGGCCGGATAGAGTTCGTTCGCGATTACAAGGCGAAACGCAAGATCGCTATCGTTCCCGAGGAGGGCGATCGCGTCGAATATCTGATCCCCAAATCGAAGGTGATCGACGTCCAGGAAGGCGACTTCGTTAAGAAGGGCGACGATCTCGTCGCAGGTTCGCCCAATCCGCACGACATTCTCGAGGTTCTCGGGGTCGAGGCGCTGGCCGAATATATGGTTGCCGAGATCCAGGAGGTCTATCGTCTGCAGGGCGTGAAGATCAACGATAAGCATATCGAGACGATCGTCCGCCAGATGCTGCAGAAGGTCGAAATCACCGAGGGCGGCGATACCACGCTACTGGTCGGTGAACAGCTCGACGAAGCCGAGATGAACGAGATCAATGCGAAGCTGACGAAAAGGCAGAAAAAAGCCGAGGGCAAACCGATACTGCTCGGAATAACCAAGGCTTCGTTGCAAACGCGCAGCTTCATTTCGGCGGCTTCGTTCCAGGAGACCACAAGAGTGCTTACCGAGGCAGCCGTTCAGGGCAAGATCGATACGCTCCAGGGTCTCAAGGAGAATGTCATCGTCGGGCGGCTGATTCCCGCCGGTACCGGCGCCGGCTTGAACCGGATGCGGATCACGGCCTCGTCACGCGATCTCGCGCTGCGGGCGGAGCAGAAGAAGGTGCAGGACGCCTTATTGGCAGCGCAGGCCGCTGCTGCCGAAAAGGAGGCCGAACTGCAGCAGGAACCCGAAGCCAGCAGCGGTGACGACCCGTTCGCCGCCGTTGCAGACGAAGGCGAAAATGCAATTGCTGCGGATGTTGCGGATCCTCCCGAGGAAAATGGCGACGAAAGCAAGGCGGCCGATACCGAAGAAACGGTCGAGGAAGAGACCGAGGAATAGCCTCCGCACCCTTTGTAAGACTAGACAGCCCCGCCGGTTCGCGCCGGCGGGGCTTTTTATCGAAGTCGGGCGGATCACATGCCGCCGCGCGTCGGCATTGGCCTTTGGCCGCGAAGCCTCTATCTGCGACGCGATGGATGTTTCCGATCTTCGCATTGCGCTGTTCAGCGGCAATTATAATTATGTCCGCGATGGCGCCAATCAGGCGCTCAATCGGCTCGTCGAGTACCTGCTGCGTCAGGGCGCAGCGGTGCGAATATATTCGCCGACCGTCGCCGAGCCCGATTTCGAGCCGACCGGAGACGTTGTCTCGGTCCCTGCCCTGCCGCTTCCCGGGCGCGCGGAATACCGCGCGCCGCTGCTAATCCCGCCAAGCGTCAGGCGCGACCTACGGGCCTTTCAGCCCAATATGTTTCATGTCGCGAGCCCGGAAATTCTCGGCCATCGAGCCGTTAGTCTCGCCCGCAGCTGGGACGTGCCGGTCATCGCATCGGTCCACACCCGGTTCGAAACCTATCCGCGCTATTACGGCCTGACCTTTCTTGAACCCGCGATGGTCGCGCTGCTGCGCCGCTTTTACCGCCGCTGCGACGCCATTTTCGCTCCGTCCGAGTCCATGGCGCAGGTGCTGCGCGAACAGCGGATGAACTTCGATGTCGGCATCTGGTCGCGCGGTATCGACAGAACGATATTCCATCCGGGGGCCCGCGACATGGCATGGCGCCGCGAAATCGGCATAGGCGACGATGAGATCGTGGTCGGCTTTGTCGGGCGGCTGGTCATGGAAAAGGGTTTGGACGTCTATTCCGACGCCATCGATCAGCTCAGGAAGCGCGGCGTTCCGCATCGCGTTCTGGTAATCGGCGAAGGCCCGGCGCGCGACTGGTTCGAGCGGCGCTTGCCCGACGGAATCTTCGTCGGTCTCCAGACAGGCAGCGATCTCGGGCGCGCCGTTGCTTCAATGGACATGCTGTTCAATCCGAGCGTCACCGAAACCTTCGGCAATGTAACGCTCGAAGCCATGGCGGCGGGGCTGCCCGTCATCGCGGCAAAGGCGACAGGCAGCGAGAGCTTGGTCGACAATGGCATAACAGGTAAGCTCGTCCGTCCCGGGGCTATCGAGGCATTTGCCGGCGCGCTCGAATTTTACTGCAACGATGCGGCCGCGCGTGCAGCGGCCGGAGCGGCCGGATGCGCGGCAAGCGCACGCTATGGCTGGGACCAAGTAAACCAGACGCTCGTCGATGGTTATTTGCGCATTGCCCGTCAGCGCGCCGCCGGTGGCACGCGTCCACCGAAAAGCCCGGTTCCCTGAGCTCGCCCAATGGCCGATCTGTTCGCCAGTGACATCGATACAGCCGACGCCGCCGCAGCGGTGCCGCTTGCCGACCGACTCCGCCCGCAAGCGCTTGGAGAGGTCGTCGGCCAGGAACATCTGACCGGGTCAGATGGAGCGATTGGCCGGATGGTCGCCGCCGGCAAGCTCGCTTCGATCATTTTCTGGGGTCCGCCGGGAACGGGAAAGACGACGATCGCACGACTCTTGGCTGACGCGGTCGGACTCCGTTTCGTTGCGATCTCTGCGGTATTTTCGGGCGTCGCCGACCTCAAAAAGGTTTTTTCCGAAGCGGCGGCAATGAAGCAATCGGGTAAGCACACGCTGCTTTTCGTCGACGAAATTCACCGCTTTAACCGGGCGCAGCAGGACGGTTTCCTGCCCT
>CAYQVL010000223.1:0-3863 GCA_964420825.1 uncultured Sphingomonadaceae bacterium | reverse complement strand
ACCAGCAACGCCGGCGCGACGATCGCGATCGACAGCTATGACGACTGGGGCATCCCCGCGCCGGGCAATCTCGGCCGGTTCCAATATACCGGCCAGGCCTGGATTGCCCAGCTCGGCATGTACCATTACAAGGCAAGGATGTACTCGCCGACGCTGGGGCGCTTTATGCAGACCGATCCGATCGGCTATGAGGACGGCATTGACGTGCTCCCCTGAAATGTGACCGATTTTGAGTAGAGTCCGACGCGAAGGAGTCGGACGAATGAAGCGGAGCAGGTTTAGCGAAGGGCAGATCATCGCGATTTTGAAGGAGCAGGAGGCCGGGATGCCGACGGTGGATGTATGCCGCCGACACGGGATCAGCTCGGCTACCTTCTATAAGTACAAGGCCAAGTTCGGGGGTCTGGACGTATCGGAGGCCAAAACAGGCACAACCCTGCAACCCCAAAAACGCGGCCCAGAACCAAAGACCCGGATAATTTCGTGAATTTAGTAAACTGGCACCGTAATTACGCGCGAGCCGGTCCCGATTTCAATCGCATCGAGACCGCGTTCTCCAAAATCAAAATCGACCGGGCCCTTACCTGACAGGCGCGATCTCTTGCTTTAGGTTTCCGCACGAATCAGGAGACAGTTCTTGCCGAACACACACCCCCACACGCTCTATGCCGCCCCGCTTTCGCTCTATTCGGGCAAGGCCCGCGCCTATCTCGACTGGAAAGGAGTGGATTATGCCGAAGTGCTGTCCACGCCCGATGTCTTTCGCGACATCATCGTTCCCAATGTCGGTCGGCCCGTCATTCCCGTGGTCAGAACCGGCGATGGCGCGATCCTCCAGGATACGACCTGCATTATCGATCATTTCGAAGCCCATGCCTCGGGCCCCTCGGTGTATCCCGCAACCCCGCGCCAGAGGCTCGCTGCGCTGCTGTCCGAATGTTTCGGCGATGAATGGCTGGTCATCCCGGCAATGCATTATCGCTGGTATTACAACGAGGAGTGGGTTTACGCCGAGTTCGGCAAGGTCGCCCTGCCCGACGGCACGCCGCAGCAGCAGAACGAGGCGGGCAGGCAGCGCGCCGCGCCCTTCCGCGGCTCGGTACCGCTGCTGGGCATCACGCCCGAGACAATCCCGGCGATCGAGCGCAGCTATGAGGCGCTGCTCGCCGAGCTCGACGCGCATTTCGCCGCGCATCGCTTCCTGTTCGGGACGCGGCCCTCGATCGGCGATTATGGGCTGATCGGCCCGCTCTATGCCCATCTCTACCGCGATCCGGCATCGGGCGCGATCATGGAGCGGATCGCCCCGCGTGTGGCCGCATGGGTGCGGCGCATGGTCGATGTCGCGGCGCCGCAATCGGGCGAGTTCCTGCCCGGTGACGAGATCCCGCGAACTGTGGAGCCCGTCTTGCGGCGGATGATGCGCGAACAGCTGCCGCATCTCCAGACTGTCGCCGATATGCTGGGCGATTGGGCCGACGCGAATACCGATGCCGAGCCGCCGCGCGCGCTGGGCATGGCTTCCTTTGTCATCGAAGGGGTGGAGGGGCAGCGGCTGGCCTTCCCCTTCAGCCTGTGGATGCTCCAGCGCGGGCTCGATCATCTCGCCTCGCTTGGCGGCGAAGACCGCGCGGCCTGCGAGGAGTGGCTGGGCGAGATCGGCGGCGAGGCGCTTGTTTCATTCAGGATGCCGGTGCGGCTTGGGTTCGAAAATCACCGGTTGAGGATAGCCGGACGCAGCCGCGCCTGACGCCAGTTGCGATCAGATCAACTCGGCATTGCGAGCGGAGCGGAAGCGATGCCGGCCAACGGCCATCCAATCCAGAGTCTCATGCGCCGAACTGGATTGCTTCGTCGGCTTCGCCTCCTCGCAATGACGAAAAATGTAATATAATTTAGAGCGGCGCACCGGCTTACGGTGATGGTGTGGACGGCGCTCCGCCCACGGGTTTGATTCGGGTTGCCGGCCGAAGCTGCGCAGCAGCGAAATGATCGCGTCGCCGTGTCCCCCCGACACGGCTATACAGCAAGGGGCGCTGTTTGCCCGATCATGGTGGACGGGGCTGGATTCGAACCAGCGTACGCTTGCGCGGGCAGATTTACAGTCTGCTGCCTTTAACCACTCGGCCACCCGTCCATCGGGGTCGCGGCGCAAAAAAGGGCCGCGCGTGAAGGGCGGCTCAATGGCGAAACAGCACTTGCCTGTCAACGCCGCATGCTCGAAAGACCCGCCATGGCCAAGCGACGCAAAGCGAAACGCAACGAGGGGCGCGCGCCCTGTTTCTGGGGCAAGCACGCGGTCGAGGCCGCGCTCGCCAATCCGGCGCGCAGCGTCACCAGGATATGGGCGACGCGCGAGGCGCTCGCCGCGATCGACGTGCCCTCTGGCATCCCGGTCGAAATCGCCGCGGTCACCGATCTCGCGCGCCATGTGCCGCGCGACGCGCCGCATCAGGGGCTGATCGCCGAGGTCGAACCGCTCGCCGAAATCGCGCTGACGGGCCTGCTCGCCGATGCGCCGGGCAACGGCCCGCTGGTCATCCTCGACCAGGTTACCGATCCGCACAATGTCGGCGCGATCATGCGCTCGGCGGTCGCCTTCGGCGCCTATGCGATGATCACCCAGGACCGCCACGCGCCGCCCGAATCGGGCGCGCTCGCCAAGGCGGCGTCGGGGGCGCTCGAGCTGCTGCCGTGGTGCCGCGTGGTCAACCTGTCGCGCGCGCTCGATGAGATTGCCGACTTCGGCTATTGGCGGATCGGGCTCGCCGGCGACACCGATATGACGTTGGACGAGGCATTGGGCGCGAAACGCGTGGCGCTGGTGTTCGGCGCCGAGGGCGCAGGGCTGCGGCAGAATACCGCGAGCCATTGCGACGCGCTGGCGCGGCTGCCGATCAGCGAGGCGGTCGACAGCCTCAATGTGTCGAACGCGGCGGCGGTGGCGCTCTATGCGGCGACGACGCATGGCGCGAGCTGACGGCTGACCGACTGGAATCACACGGGCGTCGTTGAGAGCGCAGGCAAGCAATCCGGCAAGGTGCGCGAGGTGCTGGATTGCTTCGTCGCTTCGCTCTTCGCAATGACGATTCACCTTGAGGCGAAACGAGTCAGTCTTCCTGCGCGATCGTGACCTTGAGGCCGTCGAGCTCGTCGTCGAAGGGAATCTGGCAAGAGAGGCGTGAATTGTCGTCGCGGTGGTCGGAGCTTTCGAGGAGGTCGTCCTCGTCCTCGTCCATCGCGGGAAGCCTGTCCTTGAACGCCGGATCGACATGGACGTGGCAGGTCGCGCAGCTGCAGCAGCCGCCGCACAGCGCGAGCAGCTCGTCGAAGCCATTGTCGCGGATCACTTCCATCACCGACAGGCCGTTCGCGGCCTCGACGGCGGTTTCCTCGCCATCGCGGCTGACGACAATGAGTGTGGGCATGGAATTCTCCGTCCGCGGGTTCGACAAATGCTGCGGCGCGGCTATGTGATGGCGGGCAAGCGAAATCAAGGGCTGGATATATGGGACTGACGACCGAACAACTGCGCATTTCGCTCGATGCGCTCGCCGCGATCGAACCGGCCTTTGCCGGGCCGCTGGCGCGCGCGGGCTATCCCGAGCCGCGAATCCGCGAGCGCGGTTATGTTACCCTGCTGCGGACGATCATCGGCCAGCAGGTCAGCGTCAAGGCGGCCGATGCGGTCTGGCGGCGGCTCGGCGAGGCACTCGGCGAGATCGCCGATCCCGCGCTGATGATCGCGGCGAGCGACGAGACCTTGCGCGGCGCCGGGCTCAGCCGGCAGAAAAACGGCTATGCGCGCAGCCTCGCCGGGCTGATCCTGTCGGGCGAACTCGATCTTGCCGGACTGCCGGGCG
>CAYQVL010000222.1:0-3869 GCA_964420825.1 uncultured Sphingomonadaceae bacterium | reverse complement strand
GAAGCTCGCTCATGTTGCTCTTTCGTTCCGGTTGGGCGATTGGGAGGCGATGTCGCTGCCCCATCATGCTTTACATGCCACCCATGGCGGGATTTGGATAGCCTCGCCCGACGGAGAGATTCGAGGCGTCGGGCGTAGCGATGCGATAACCGCAGCGTCGGAAACGCCGATGATCGTCCTCAATGCGCCGATGAACGGGCAGCGGCTCGGCTATCCCGATCTCTCGGGTCTCGATCTGCTCGAGCTCTTCGCCTTCGTCCATCCCGCCCGCTTTGCCGTGCCGACGCCTGCCGGGCTTGCCCGCGCTCTCGGGCTGGCGGTCCCCAAAAACGACGAGGACAGTGCGCTGTTCCTGCTTAAAGCTGCCGAACATCTGCTCGCGACGCTCGACTGGGATCAATGGCCCGAACGCGAAGGCGCGTGGAACAGTGCGCAATCGCTGTTCCGGTTGCGTTGGCCGTGGGCGGCGACAGTCGCCGAACGGCTCGCAAAGCCCTACAAGGCTGAGCGCTGGTTGTTCTCGAAATTACCCGAATGGGAGGATGGCCCGCCGCGCCTTGCACCGCGCACGATCCGGCTCGACGAAGACGAGGCGCTCGACCGACTCGCCGAACTCACTGGCAAGGGCGCCGAAGAACGCGAAGGTCAGCGCGATTACGCGCGCGCCGCCACTCGCGTCTTCGATCCGAGACCGGCCGTGGGTCGCCCGTCTATGTTGCTCGCCGAAGCGGGAACCGGGATCGGCAAGACCCTGGGCTATCTTGCGCCAGCCTCGCTCTGGGCGCGCAAGGCAAACGGCACGGTGTGGATTTCGACATACACCAAGGCACTCCAGCGCCAGCTCGATCGCGAAACCGAGCGCGTCTTTCCCGACCCGGTCGAGCGCCGCGCGAAGGTCGTCATTCGCAAGGGGCGTGAGAATTACCTGTGCCTGCTCAATCTTGAGGATGCGCTGCAGGGCGGCTTCGCAGGGCGCGCGGCGATCCGTGCACATCTGGTCGCGCGCTGGGCGGCCTATAGCAAGGACGGCGACATGGTCGGCGGCGATATGCCCGGCTGGCTGCCGACGCTGTTTCGGCGCACCGGCAGCACGGCGCTCACCGATCGGCGCGGCGAATGCGTCTTCGCCGGCTGCCCGCATTACCGCAAATGCTTCATCGAACGCGCGGCGCGCGCCTCGCAAGACGCCGATATCGTCATCGCCAATCATGCGCTGGTGATGATCCTTGCCCAACGTCAGCGCGAAGAGGATGGAGCATTGGCGCGGATCGTCTTCGACGAAGGCCATCATCTGTTCGACGCCGCCGATTCGACCTTCGCCGCGGCGCTGACCGGCAAGGAGGCGATCGAGCTGCGGCGCTGGATCGTCGGTCCTGAAGGCAAACATCGCGGGCGGAGGCGCGGGCTCGCCGCGAGACTGATGGATGTCGGCTACTATGACGAGGCCGGCAGCGAGGCGATCGAACGTGCGAGCGCGGCGGCCGAGCAATTGCCCAGCGATGGCTGGCTCGGTCGGATCGCCGAGGGACTCGCGCTCGGCCCGATTGAAAAGTTGCTCGCGGCGGTACGCGGATCGGTTTACGCCCGCGCCAGCGCGCAGGACGCCGGCTATGGTCTCGAAACCGAAGCCGCCGAACTCGACGGCAATCTGATTGCCGCTGCGGGCACGGCGGCGGACGCGCTCGAAGGCATGCTGCGCCCGCTCGCCACCTTGCGCCAACGCCTCGAAGAGGTGCTCGAGGACGCGCCCGACTGGCTCGACACGCAAGCGCGCGCGCGCATCGAGGGCGCGATGATGGGGTTGACCTGGCGCGGCCAGACGCTCGCTGCATGGATCTCGCTGCTCGCCCGGCTCGGCGGCCCGGCCGATCCCGATTTCGTCGATTGGCTCGCAGTCGATCGTTATGACGGGCGCGAATATGATATCGGGCTTCACCGTCACTGGCTCGATCCGACCAAGCCGCTTGCCGAAACCGTCATCAAGCCCGCGCACGGTGTGATCGTCACCTCTGCTACCCTGCGCGGCGGCGAGGAATGGGAGTCGGCTCAGGCGTGCGCCGGCGCGCCGCATCTCGATTTTCCAATCGCCCAGTTCACCGCGCCGAGTCCGTTCGACTATGCCGCGCAGAGCGAAGTGCTGATCGTCACCGACATCAAACGTGGCGATATAGCCGCGCTGGCGGGCGCCTATGCCAAGCTGATCGAAGCGGCCGATGGCGGTACGCTCGGCCTGTTCACTGCCATCGCGCGCCTGAAGGCCGTTCATGCCCGGATTGCGGACCGACTTGCGCGCGGCGGGCTGCCGCTCTTCAGCCAACATGTCGATCCAATCGATACCGGCACGCTGATCGATATTTTCCGCGACGATCCGCGCGCTTCCTTGCTTGGCACCGATGCCTTGCGCGACGGCGTCGATGTCCCGGGCGAGTCGCTTCGTCTCGTTGTCCTTGAGGGTGTGCCCTGGCCGCGCCCGACCGTGCTTCACGCCGCGCGCAAGATGGCCGACGGCGGCAATGCCTATGTCGACCGTGTCGTCCGTGCACGGCTCGCACAAGCGTTCGGCCGGCTGATCCGGCGCGAGAACGATCAGGGGATGTTCGTGCTGCTCTCGGCGGCGACGCCGTCGCGGCTGTTCACTGCATTTCCAGAAGGCACGCCGGTTGCACGCGTGCCGCTTGACGACGCGATTGCCCGCGTGACGGCGCGGCTTTCCTCGGTCACCGAAATCGGGCAACAGGCACGCGACACCGCTATCCCGGAGCCTTGATGAAACGCCTGATCTTGCTGCGTCACGCCAAATCGAACTGGGATGATCCGGTGACGCGCGACTTCGACCGTCCGCTCAATCGCAAGGGGCTCAAGGCCGCGCAAGCGATCGGCGGCTATATGCGCGAGCACGAAATCGCCTTCGACCATGTCATTGCATCGCCCGCGATGCGTGTCGTCGAGACGCTCGCTGGCGTCGCGACGGCCTATGGCGAGCAGATCGACGCCCATTGGGATCGCCGCGCCTATCTCGCCTCGAACATGACGCTGCTCGAAATCATCCACGAAGCGCCCGGCGATGCCGATAGCCTGCTGCTCGCGGGACATAATTCGGGGATAGAGGATCTCGCGCTGCTGCTTGTGCCGGAGCGCAAGGGCGATACCGAGCGCGCAAAAGTCGAAGAGAAATATCCGACCGGCGCGCTCGCCGAAATGACCTTCGATGTCGATAACTGGGCCGATATTGCGCCGGGTTCGGGAGTGTTGACCCGCTTCGTACGACCACGCGATCTAGACGCCGAGCTCGGTCCCGATACGCCATAAAAAACCTCCCCGAGCCGCGCTCGGAGAGGTTCTTTTACACAACCAAAGCGACCGCGCCTAATCGGCCGCCGTCGGCGTCGGCCGCGTGCCCCCCTGCGCTTCGATCCAGTCGTAAATCTTGGTCTGGAGCACCGCCATCGGCAGCGCGCCGGTGCCGATTACCTGCTCGTGGAAAGCGCGGATGTCGAAATTGGCGCCAAGCGCGGCTTCGCTCTCCGCACGGAGCCGCTGGATAGTCAGCGCGCCGATCTTATAGGCGAGCGCCTGACTCGGAATGGCGATATAGCGCTCGACTTCGGATGTCGCCTCGACATTGGTCATCCCCGAATTGGTGAGCATATATTCGATCGACTGATCGCGCGTCCAACCCTTGGCGTGGATGCCGGTATCGACGACGAGCCGCATCGCGCGCAGCATCTCGTCGTTGAGCGTACCGAAGCGCTGATAGGGATCGTTGTAGAGTCCCATGTCGTAGCCCAGCGTCTCGGAATAGAGCGCCCAGCCTTCGACAAAGGCGGTGTTGCCGCCGAAGCGCATGAAGTTGGGCAGCGCCTCGTTTT
>CAYQVL010000221.1:0-3880 GCA_964420825.1 uncultured Sphingomonadaceae bacterium | reverse complement strand
GGTCGTGTCGTTGCGCAAGATGGACACCGCCGATCGCCGCGAGGCCGATGATCTGCTCGAAACCTACAAAGCCGCGCTCGGCATGGAGTAGCCGCCGTCGCCCCGGCGAATGCTGGGGTCCGTTCCAATGGTGCGGCGAAATGATGCGCCGGAACGGATTCGAGCTTTCGCCGGATTGACGCTTTCCTGTAGGGTGACCGCAAAGGCAGGAGCGCGCTTATGATCATCACCACCACGCCGACCATCGAAGGCCAGCGCATCACCCGCTATTGCGGCGTCGTCACCGGCGAGGCGATTATCGGCGCGAATATCTTTTCGGATATGTTCGCCAAGGTTCGCGACATCGTCGGCGGGCGCGCGGGCGCCTATGAAAAGGCGCTCAAGACGGCACGGCGCGAGGCCTTCGCCGATCTCGAACATGAGGCGAGAGACGCCGATGCCGATGCCGTGGTCGGCGTCGACCTCGATTATGAGGTGATCGGCGAAACCGGCTCGATGCTGATGGTTTCGGTATCGGGCACCGCGGTCAAGCTCGGCTGATCCGGTGAGCGAAGTCGCGGTTCGCGAGGCGGCGCGCGACGATGCGGCGGCCTGCCGCGCGATCTATGCGCCTTTTGTCGCCGGCACATGGGTCAGCTTCGAGGAAGCGATCCCCTCGGTTCGCGAAATGAAGCGCCGCATCGACGGCTATGGCGCTTCGCACGGCTTCGTCGTCGCCGAGATCGACGGCGATATCGCCGGTTACGCCTATGGCTCGCCGCACCGGTTGCGCGAGGCCTATCGCTACAGCTGCGATGTCGCGATCTATATCGCCGAGGCGCACGCCGGGCGGGGCCTGGGTCACGTGATCTACGGCGCGTTGCTGCCATTGCTCGCCGAGCGCGGCATGCACGCCGCCTTTGCCGGCATCGCATTGCCCAATGACGCGAGCATCGCGCTCCACGAGGCCGAGGGGTTTACGCCGATCGGCATCTATCGCGAAGTCGGCTGGAAATTCGATGGCTGGCGCGATGTCGGCTGGTGGCAGAAATTGCTCTGACATTGCGTCACCAGGGTACGCTGCGCTAAGGCCGCTGCAACTCCAACCCTCTCCAAGACATCGGATCCCATGGCAGGCCACAGCAAATTCAAGAATATCATGTACCGCAAGGGCGCGCAGGACAAGAAGCGCGCGGCGCTGTTTTCCAAGCTCAGCCGCGAGATCACCGTGGCGGCGAAAATAGGCGCGCCCGATCCCGACATGAACGCCCGGCTGCGGCTGGCGATGAACACCGCGCGCGCGCAATCGATGCCCAAGGACAATATTCAGCGCGCGATCGACAAGGCGACCGCCGGCGACGGCGAGAATTACGAGGAAATCCGCTTCGAGGGCTTCGGCCCGGGCGGCGTCAGCCTGATCGTCGAGACGCTAACCGACAACCGCAACCGGACGGTCACCGATGTACGCACGATCTTTGCGAAGAATGGCGGAAATATGGGCGAGAGCGGCTCGGTCGCGCATGGCTTCGAGCGGCTCGGCCTGATCACCTATCCGGCGAGCGCCGGCAATGGCGAAAGGATTCTCGAAGCCGCGATGGACGCGGGCGCCGACGATCTCCAGTCGGACGACGAAAGCCATGAAATCTGGACCGCGCCCGACGATCTCCATACCGTCCTCGGCGAACTCGAAAAGGCGCTCGGCGAAGCTGAAAGCGCCAAACTCGCCTGGCGGCCCAATGTCGAGGTCACCGTCGACGAGAAGGACGCCGGCACGCTGATGAGCCTGATCGATATGCTCGACGACAATGACGACGTCCAGACGGTCTGGGGCAATTACGACGTCCCCGACGATGTGATGGAGAAACTCGGGCAATAAGGGAAAGAAAGCCCCTCGCTTTCAAGGGAGGGGTTGGGGTGGGTGCTATCGAAAGAATAAATCCGGTTCTCGGCAAACGCGCCCGAAAAATGCGTAACGAACCGACGCCGCTTGAAAGGGAGAGGGAAGAATGATCCTTATCGGCGTCGATCCGGGCCTCGGCTGCACCGGCTGGGGCGTCGTCGCCGCGCAGGGCAACCGGCTGTCGCATATCGCCAACGGCCAGATCAAAACCGACGCCAAGGCGCCGCTTGCCGAACGGCTGGTGACGCTGGCGCATGAACTGCGCGATGTGATCGCGCTTCATGCCCCCGACAGCGCCGGGATCGAGGAGGTCTTCGTCAACACCAACGCACAGTCGACGCTCAAGCTCGGCCAGGCGCGCGGCGTGCTGATGCTCTGCCTTGCCGAGGCGGGGCTCGATATCGGCGAATATGCCGCGCGGATGGTCAAGAAGGCCGTCGTCGGCACGGGCGGCGCCGACAAGAGGCAGATCCATGCGATGGTCAAGATATTGCTTCCCGGCGCGACGATTGCGGGCGCCGACGCCGCCGACGCGCTTGCGGTCGCGATCACCCATGCGCATCACCGCGCCAGCGCGCGCGCCATGGGGCAGGCGGCATGATCGCCAAACTGCGCGGCATCCTCGAAAGCAGCGCCGCCGATCACGCGGTTATCGATGTCGGCGGCGTCGGCTATCTCGTCGCCGCCTCGTCGCGGACGCTTGCCGCGCTCGGCCCCGCCGGCGGCGAGGTCGTCATCCATACCCAGATGCTCGTCGGCGACGATTTTATCCGCCTGATCGGTTTCGCCAGCGCGGGCGAGCGCGACTGGTTCCGGCTTCTGGGCGGCGTCCAGGGCGTCGGCAGCAAGGTCGCGCTGGCGATCCTCTCGACGCTCGAAACCGCCGAGCTCCAGACCGCGATCGCCGCGGGCGATGCCGCGATGGTCGCGCGCGCGCCGGGCGTCGGGCCGAAGCTGGCGTCGCGCATCGTCAACGAACTCAGGGACAAGGCCGGCGGGATTGCCGCGGGCGGCATCGGAGCGCCCGGTCTCGCGCCGGGCGGCGCCTCGGCCGACGCCGTCTCGGCTTTGCTCAACCTCGGCTTCAAACCGGCGCAGGCGACGAGCGCGGTGGCGACGGCCGAGGGCGAGCTCGGCCCCGATGCGCGCCTCGACGCGCTGGTGCGGACCGCGCTGAAGAAGGCGGCGAAATGAGCGCGGTCCGTCGAGCCTCCTGCCGTTGCGGCCGGCTCTCCGCCACCTGCAAGGGGGAACCTTTCCGCGTGTCGGTCTGCCATTGTTTCGCCTGCCAGCAGCGCAGCGGCGCGCCCTTTGCCGAACAGGCGCGCTTTCCTGCGGACAAGGTGACGATCGAAGGTGAATCAAAGGCTTGGGAACGCACGACCGACGCGGGCAACGTCACGACTTATCATTTCTGCCCGACCTGTGGGACGACCGTCTGGTATCGGGGCGGGCCGATGCCCGACGCCATCGCCATTCCGGTCGGGCTGTTCCGCGATCCCGATTTCCCGCCGCCGCGCTTTTCGGTGTGGGAGGAGCGCAAGCATCCCTGGGTGACGATCGAAGGCGAGGTCGAGCATAGTGACTGACCCCGACCGCCATATCTCGCCCGAGCGCAAGCCCGGCGACGCCGACGCCGCGCTGCGCCCCAAGACGCTCGACGAATTTATCGGCCAGCGCGCGGCGTGCGACAATTTGCGCGTGTTTATCGCCGCCGCCAAGGGCCGCGACGACGCGCTCGATCATGTCATGCTGTTCGGCCCGCCGGGGCTCGGCAAGACGACGCTCGCGCAGATCGTCGCGCGCGAGCTCGGCGTCGGCTTTCGCGCAACGAGCGGCCCGGTCATCGCCAAGGCCGGCGATCTCGCCGCGCTGCTGACCAATCTCGACGACGGCGATGTGCTGTTCATCGACGAGATCCACCGGCTCGCGCCCGCGGTCGAGGAAATCCTCTATCCGGCGATGGAGGACCGCGCGCTCGATCTGATCATCGGCGAGGGG
>CAYQVL010000220.1:0-3888 GCA_964420825.1 uncultured Sphingomonadaceae bacterium | reverse complement strand
CGTCGTGCTGGCGATGCTGTTTGTCGGCGTGATCGCGCTGGCATTCGGATTGGCCGATATCAACGCGCCGGGCGGTATGTTCTCGGGCGGCAGCGGCGATACGATCGTGACGGTCGATGGCGAGAAAATCGACGATCAGCGCGTCAGCCAGATGATGACCCGGGCGCTCCAGGCCGCGCGCGAAGAACAGCCGGGAATCGACATGAACGCCTTCGTCGCGGCCGGCGGGCTCGAGCGAGCGATCGAGGGGCGGATTACCGAAGTCGTATTGGGGCGGTTTGCCGCCGAGCATGATATCATGATCGGCAAACGGCTGGTCGATGCCGCAATCGCCACGGCGCCGATATTCCAGGGCCTGTCGGGCGAATTCGACGAACAGACATTCCGTTCGGTGCTCGCGCAGCAGAACCTGACCGAAGCCGAGGTCCGCTCCGATTTGGCCCAGCAGGCGCTGGTCCGCCTGATCCTTGGCCCGGTGACCGGCGCTACGCGTGTTCCCGAGAGCGTCGCGCGGGCCTATGCGCAATTGCTCGTTGAAAGTCGCAGCGGCTATGTCAGCGCCGTGCCCTCGCGCGCGATGCCTCCGGGCAGCCCGCCGAGCGCGGCCGAACTGAACGCCTTCTACCAGAGCAATCTTGACCGCTACACGCTGCCCGAGCGGCGCGCGGTGCGTTATGCGATCTTCACCGTCGATCAGCTCAATGTGCCCGAGCCGAGCGCCGAACAGATCACCGCCTATTACAGCGAACACAGCGATCAATATGGCGGCAATGAAACGCGGACGCTGCGCCAGATCATTCTCCCCGACGAAGCCCAGGCGCGCGCGTTCTATAATCAGGTTCGCCGCGGCGAGAGCTTTTCGGCGGCGGCATCGGCGCGCGGCTTTTCCGAATCGGCCACAACTGTCACCGACGCCGGCCGGGCCGGCTTCACCAGGGAAACATCGCAGGCTGTCGCCGGCGCCGCCTTCGCCGCCGTCGAGGGCGGGCTTACCGAGCCGGTGCGGTCCGGGCTCGGCTGGCATGTCGTGCAAGTCAGCGCGATCAACCGCCGCGACGCAACACCTCTCGCCTCGGCACGCGGCGAAATCACCGCCGCGCTGCGCGAACAGATGACCAACGAGGCGCTCGCCGAATTCTACCTGGCTATCGAAAACGCGATCGACGACGGCGCGTCGTTCGAGGAAGTCGTGGAGGCGCGCGGCTTGACGATCGTCGCGACGCCGCCGGTTACGCCGCAGGGCGTTTCGCCCGAACGCCCTGCGTTCAGCGCCGGTCCCGATTTACCCGCGATCCTCCAAACCGCGTTCACCATGGACGAGGACGAGGACCCGCTGGTCGTTCCGCTTGAGGAAAACCAGCGCTATGCGATGGTCGATGTCGTGTCGATAGCGCGTAGTGCGCCGCAGCCGCTCGCCGCGATCCGTCAGGGCGTCGCCGCCGACTTCATGCTCGACCGCGCATCGAAGCAGGCGCGAACCGTTGCCCGCCGGATCGCCGCCAAGGTCAATCGCGGCATGAGCGTCGCGCAAGCGGTTTCCGAAGCCGATGTCGACCTGCCCGCGCCGCAGCGCGCCCAGGCCTCGCGCGCGCAAATCTCCCAAATGGGAGCCAATGCGCCCGCCCCGCTGCGACTGATGTTCCGGATGGCGGAGAACACCGCCAAGCTTGTCAGGCTTCCCCGGAACGAAGGCTGGTTCGTCGTCGTTCTCGACGAGATCGTCAGCAATGTCGAAGCGGTGACCGACGAACTCGTCGTGCGGACCCAGCAGGAGTTCACGCGCGTCACGGCGCAGGAATATGCCGAGCAGTTCGTCAACGCGATCCGCGGCGGCTACGAAGTCGAGCGCGACGAGGAGGCCATCCAGGCGCTTTCGGACCGGCTGACCGGCCGCGCGCGCTAGCATGGCCGAGGCGCCCGACGAGCGCGCCAAGGCCATCGCCGCGCTCGACGCCGGGGAGCCGAGCCTGATCTGGCGGCGCCGGCTCGCCGATCTCGACACGCCGATCGCTGCCGCGCTCAAACTGTTCGAGCCGGGACGCGGCGACTTCATCCTCGAATCGGTCGAAGGCGGCAGCGTGCGCGGGCGCTATACCTATATCGGCCTGGCCCCCGATCTCGTGTTCAAGGCGCACGGCGAGAACGCCGCGATCAACCGCAACTGGCTGACCAATCGCGACGCCTTCGTTGACGATCCCCTCAACACCGAGAGCGCCTTGCGAAATCTCGTCGCCGAATGCGCGATGGATATGCCCGACGGGCTTCCACGCTCGCTTTCGTGCCTTGTAGGTTATTTCGGATACGAAACGATCACCATCGTCGAAACGCTCCCCCGCCCGCCCGAAAATCCGCTTGGCCTCCCCGACATGGTCTTCGTCCGGCCGACGCTGATTCTGATCTTCGACCGGCTCGCCGACGAGCTCCATTTCGTCGCGCCGCTCTGGGCTGGGGATGATCATCGGGATAAGTCCGCGGAAAAGCGTGTCGATGAAGCTGTGGAACGGATCGAGGCGGCGGCGGCGCGTGTCGCCGCGCCCTATCTGCCGCGACATGATTTTGGTCCAGTCCCGAAAAGCGCCGTCGGCCCTGAGCCTGGCGAAGGGGGGCGCCGCCGGTCGGTTGTCGCACCCGCGCGCTACAAGGCGATGGTCGAACGCGCCAAGGACTATATCGCGGCGGGCGACATCTTCCAGGTCGTGCTCGCGCAGCGCTTTACCCAGCCCTTCGCGCTGCCGCCGATCGATCTCTACCGCGCGCTCAGGCGGATCAACCCTTCGCCCTTTCTCTATTATCTCGATCTGCCGGGCTTCGCGCTGATCGGCTCGTCGCCCGAAATCCTCGTCCGCGCGCGCGACGGCGAAGTCACCATCCGCCCGATCGCGGGCACCCGCCCGCGCGGTAAGACCGCCTCCGAAGACGCCGCCAACCGCGCGAGCCTGCTCGCCGATCCCAAGGAGCGCGCCGAGCATCTGATGCTGCTCGATCTCGGTCGCAACGACGCCGGCCGCGTGGCGAGGGCGGGCAGCGTCGAGGTCACCGACAGCTATGGCGTCGAGATGTACAGCCATGTCATGCACATCGTCTCGAACGTCACGGCGAAACTAGCGCCCGAATATGACGCGCTCGACGCGCTGTTCGCGGGCTTCCCGGCGGGGACGGTATCGGGCGCGCCCAAGCTCCGCGCCTGCGAGATCATCGCCGAGCTCGAACCCGAAACGCGCGGGGCCTATGCCGGCGGCGTGGGGTATTTCTCGCCCGACGGGAGCATGGACAGCTGCATCGTCTTGCGGACGGCGGTGGTCAAGGACGGGGTGATGCATGTCCAGGCGGGCGCGGGGATCGTCGCCGACAGCGACGCTGATTATGAACTGAGGGAATGCGAGGCCAAGGCGGGGGCGTTATTCGCGGCGGCGAAGGAAGCGGCGGAACGGGCCGGCGAGGCTGGTTTCGGGCAGTAACTGCATCGGCGCCGGTGACGATATGCCGCTTGGAGCCGAGGCGCGATCCGCTCGGGCGGCTCTAACGGAATTACGCCAGTTCCGTCGGTTATTCCGCTGCGGCTTTTCGCACCCCAGTTGTAACTCAAGCCGATCGGGCGACGAAGTCACAAATGGGCGGAACGTTATTTGTGGAAGGTGTCGCCATGCGGACAATTTATCTGATCGCGATTTGCGCCGGTCTGGGCTTGCTTGGCTTGCCGGCTATCTCACAGGGGCAGTCCGTGCGGGGCTTGCAGGCGGAATTCCCGCTGCTCGATACCGACAGGCGCACGGTCGATCTTGACGAGATAAAGTCGGGCGGCGTCCCGCGCGACGGCATCCCCGCGATATCGGATCCGCAATTCCGGCCGGCCAGCGAAATTTCAGGCCTTGGCGAGGACGAGCCGGT
>CAYQVL010000219.1:0-3893 GCA_964420825.1 uncultured Sphingomonadaceae bacterium | reverse complement strand
TCGATGTCTTCGCCTATGTCGCGGCCGTGCTCGCGCATCCGGCTTTCACCGAGACCTTCCGCAGCGATCTGATCCGTCCGGGTCTGCGCGTGCCGCTGACCGCCGACGCCGCATTGTTCAAAGAGGCGGCGGCGCTCGGCCGGCGCGTGATATGGCTCCATACGTTCGGCGAGCGCTTTGCCGATCCGGACGCCGATCCGCCGCGTCCGTCGGGCGAGCCGAAGTTGCCCGAAGACTGCCGACCGACCATCCCCAAGGACGGCGCGATCCCCTCGACGCGCGATGGGTTCCCCGACAGCATGACCTACGACGCGGCAGACAAGCGGCTGCATATCGGCACCGGCTTTATCGACAATGTGCCGCCCGGCGCCTGGAATTATGAGGTTTCGGGCAAGCAGGTGCTGGTCCAGTGGTTCAGCTATCGCAAAAAGGATCGCAGCCGGCCGATGATCGGCGACCGGCGCGAGCCCTCGCCGCTCGGCAAAATCCAGCCCGATCACTGGCTTCCCGAATATACAAGCGAGCTTTTGAACGTGATCAGCGTGTTGGCGCTGCTCGTCGAGATGGAGCCGGCGCAGGCGGATCTGCTGAAGCGGATCGTCGATGGGCCACTGATTCCCGCATCGAAGATCGAAAGCGGGTAGTCCGCTCTCGTTAGCCCCTTCCCGCCTCAATGGCTTAGGCGCGGCGGGGCTTCAATCCCTTATGGGGTTTTGCAGGGGAGCGGCGCGCGCCTTGGCATCGCTCTTCCCGCACTTCCCGCCGCGTCGCGCTTGCGGCGGGTCCCCTCCACCACGCCCGGCGGGCGCGAGCCACCTCCCCGTGCCGGGGAGGATTTGGCGCCCGCCCCCTCGCATCTCGCGCTTCGCCGCGCTATATTGCCGCCATGAACGACTATCAGACGATCACCGCCGCCGATACGGTCGCGCGTACGGGCGCGATCAAGCTTTACGACGAAGAGGGGTTCGCCGGGATGCGGCGGGCCGGGCGGCTCGCCGCCGAGGTGCTCGACGCGCTGGTTGCGCATGTCGCCCCCGGCGTCACCACGCAGGAGATCGACGACATCGTCTTTTCCGCGATGGAGGCGGGCGGCGGGATACCCGCGACGCTCGGCTATCGGGGTTTCACCAGGAGCTGCTGCACCTCGATCAACCATGTCGTGTGCCACGGCATCCCCGGCGACAAACCGCTCAAGGACGGCGATATCGTCAACATCGACGTCACCGTGATCGTCGACGGCTGGCACGGCGACACCAGCAGGATGTATTATGCGGGCAAGCCGCCGATCAAGGCGCAGCGGCTCGTCGACGTGACCTATGAGGCGATGATGCGCGGCATCGCGCAGGTCAAACCCGGCGCGCATATGGGCGACGTCGCGCACGCGATCCAGAGCTATGCCGAAGCGCACCGCTATGGCGTGGTGCGCGATTTCTGCGGCCACGGGCTCGGGCGGTTGTTCCACGACGCGCCCGAGGTGGTGCACGCCGGGCGGCCGGGATCCGGGCCGGAACTCAAGCAGGGCATGTTCTTCACGATCGAGCCGATGATCAATATCGGCAAGCCGGGGGTGAAGGTGCTCGACGACGGCTGGACGGCGGTGACGCGCGACCGGAGCTTGTCGGCGCAATTCGAGCATTCGATCGGGGTGACGGCCGACGGCGTGGAGATATTCACCAAGAGCCCCAGGGGGCTCGACGCGCCGCCCTATAATTAGGTAGCGATACCGCTTCGACAGGCTCAGGGCGAACGGAGGCGTGTCTCGCCGCCGGGGGGAGGGTTTAACCCCCGGCTCGCGCCGATCCTGATTTGCAACGCACCGGCTCCTGCGCCAATAAGGGGGCGAGGAGAGAGCGGCGATGATGCGATTGATTGCGGGACTGGTTTTGGCGGCGATGATGGCGGCGGGCTGTTCGGTCAAAGAGCCCGAGCCCGGCACCGAACCGGCGGTCAAAACGAGCACGGCGGTCGGCGCGGCGAAGGTCGATGGCGACTATCTGACCACCGGCGGCGACGGATCGGACTGGCCGGCGACCGGCTTCAACTATGACGAGCAGCATTTCTCTCCGCTCACCGATATCAACACGCTCAACGTCAGCCGGCTCGGCATCGCCTGGTCGGCCGAACTGCCCGACGCGCGCGCGCAGGAAGCGACGCCGGTCGTCGTCGACGGCGTCATCTATCTGACCGGGCCGTGGTCGAAGGTGTTCGCCTATAATGCGCGCAACGGCGAGCCGCTGTGGAGCTTCGACCCCGATGTCGATCGCAATGTGCTGCGCAACCTGTGCTGCGACGCGGTCAACCGCGGCGTCGCGGTGTGGCGCGGCAAGCTCTTCCTCGGCACGCTCGACGGGCGGCTGATCGCATTGGACGCGATCACCGGCGCGCGGCTGTGGTCGACGCAGACCACCGACCGCACCCGCCCCTATTCGATCACCGGCGCGCCGCGCGTCGTCAACAACCGCGTGATCATCGGCAATGGCGGCGCGGAATTCGGCGTGCGCGGCTATGTCTCGGCCTATAACGCCAATGACGGCTCGCTCGACTGGCGCTTCTATACGGTTCCCAACCCGGCCGGCGAGCCCGACAACGCCGCCTCCGACGAGGTGCTGCGGACCGCCGCGCGAACATGGTCCGAGGAAGGGCAGTGGCAGCAGACGGGCGGCGGCGGGACGGTGTGGGACGCGATCGTCTACGACGCCGAGCTCGACCAGCTCTATATCGGGGTGGGAAACGGTTCGCCCTGGAATCACGGGCTGCGCTCGAACGGCGAGGGCGACAATCTCTTCCTCTCGTCGGTCGTCGCGCTCAATCCCGAGACCGGCGAATATCTCTGGCATTATCAGGAAACGCCCGGCGAGAGCTGGGACTATACCGCGACGCAGCCGATCGTCCTCACCGAGCTGACAATCGACGGCGAGCAGCGCAAGGTGCTGATGCACGCGCCCAAGAACGGCTTCTTCTTCGTCATCGACCGCACCAACGGCGAGCTGATCTCGGCCGACGCCTTCGTCGAGGGGATCAACTGGGCGACGGGATACGATCTTGCGACCGGACGGCCGAACGAAAATCCGGCGGCGCGCTTCTACCGCACCGGCACGCCGTTCATCGCCAATCCCGGGCCGATCGGCGCGCACAGCTGGCAGCCGATGGCGTTCAGCCCGCAGACCGGGCTCGTCTATATCCCGGCCAACACCGTCCCGCAGATGTTCATCCCGCCCGACAGCGACGCGCAGCGGCGGCTGAGCCCGATCGGCTTCAATACCGGCACCAACATGTTCGACGGCTTCCTGCCGCGCGACGAAGAGACGATCCGCGCGGCGATCGCGACGGTCAAAGGCCAGCTCGTCGCCTGGGATCCGGTGCGCCGGGAGGCGCGCTGGCGGATCGACTATCCGACGCCGTGGAACGGGGGGCTGCTGGCGACGGCGGGCGGCCTCGTCTTCCAGGGCACCGCGACCGGGCAGTTCAAGGCCTATCATGCGGGAAGCGGCGAGGAACTGTGGTCGATGGATACGCAATCGGGCGTGCTCGCCGGCGCATCGACCTTCATGGTCGACGGCGTCCAGCATATCGCCTTTACCACCGGGCGCGGCGGCGCCTTCCAGATCACCGCCGGGCGCGGCGACCTGACCGCGGGCGAGGTGCCCAATATCCCGCGGCTGATCGTGCTGCGGATCGGCGGCAGCGGCGTGCTTCCCGCCGCGCCCGCGAGCGAGGCGACGCGGCTCGAACCGCCGGCATCGACGGGAACGCCCTCGCAGATCGCGGCGGGCGAACGGCTCTATGCGCGCTACTGCCTCGTCTGCCACGGCGACGGCGCGGTCGGCGGCGGGGTCAATCCCGACCTGCGTTTTTCGGGCTATCTGACGAGCGCCGACGCCTGGGCCGGCGTC
>CAYQVL010000218.1:0-3936 GCA_964420825.1 uncultured Sphingomonadaceae bacterium | reverse complement strand
CGGAACGAGTCGGATTGGGGATTTCGGGTCTTTGCGGCGGGCGATTTCGGCGATTTCGGCGATTTCGCCAGCGGCGATCACGCGTGTTGATCGCTTCCGATAGCGCCGCTATACGGCGCGCTTCGGCTGGCCTTGGACACGTGGGTGAGTGGCTGAAACCACCGGTTTGCTAAACCGGCATACGGAGATTATCCGTATCGAGGGTTCGAATCCCTCCGTGTCCGCCAGCCATGCCCTCCGATCGCGCAGCGTGCGGTTTCGGCCGCCGGCCATCCGCACATATCTGCGAAAGCATGAATCGCAACCGGCGCTTAATCGCGGGCGGCTATACGCCATGGCCGGTGCGATCCCGCGGGGGATGGACGCAACACGGATATCGGCATGGATCAGAGCGCGCGAAAATGGGCCGACCGGCGGAGCGCCGAGCGCCACGACATCAGGCTCGAAGCCAGGGCGCGCCGGCCGGGGCGCAATTATTCGGTGGTGACGATCACCGATATCTCGACCGACGGCTTTGCGATCCTCGGGCTCGAATCCTATTCGCCGGGCGCCGACATCACCATCTATCTGCCCGGTCTCGGCCCGAAACTGGCGACCGTCATGTGGCAGCGCGACGGCCGCACCGGCTCGCGCTTCTTCGAACCCCTGCACGCCGCCGTGGTCGATCATCTGGCGCAGCGGTTCGGCTGACCGGGCAGGGGGGCGGGGCGCGCCGTGCGCATCGGCGCTTGCCAAAATCCTCAAAAGCCATAGGCATGGGCGCATAGGGGCTGATCCCTATGGTGCGGGGGAGCGACGATGCAGGTTCGGGCAAACGGGATTTCGATCGAGATAGAGGATCGCGGCGGCAAGGGCGATCCGGTTATCCTGCTGATCATGGGGTTCGGCGGGCAGCTGATCCTGTGGCCCGACGAACTGGTCGAGCGCTTCGTCGCGGCGGGCTTTCGCGTCATCCGCTTCGACAATCGCGATATCGGGCTGTCGTACAAATATGACGGCGTCAAAGCGCCGCACCCGATCCGGCAGCTGCTCGTCAAACGTTTCTTCAAACGCCGCCGCATGGCGCCCTACAGCCTCGAAGACATGGCGGCCGACGCGGTCGGCGTGCTCGATGCGCTGGCGATCGATCGCGCGCATGTCGTCGGGGTGTCGATGGGCGGGATGATCTGCCAGATTCTCGCCGCCGATCATGGCGATCGCGTGCGCTCGCTGATCCCCGTGATGACCTCGACCAACGCGCCCGGGCTGCCCGGCCCCGGCAAGAAAGTCCGCAAGATCCTGTTCAAGGCGGCGCGCTTCAGGCCGCGCACCGAGGAAGAGGCGGTCGCGGCGAGCATGGCGTTCTTCGAAGCGATCTCGGCGCGCGAGGGCGAGGCCGCGCGCGAGGATATAGAGACCATCGTCCGCCGGTCGGTAAGCCGCAACTTCTATCCCGAAGGCCCAGCGCGGCAGATGGCGGCGATCATCGACACCGGCGATCTGCGGCGCTGGACGCGGCGGATCGCAGCTCCCAGTCTCGTCATTCACGGCGCCGCCGATCCGCTGATTCCGCAGGCCTGCGGCGAGGATGTCGCGCGCAACATCGACGGCGCATGCTTCGAGGCGGTCGAAGGCATGGGGCATGATATGCCGCCCGAATTGCTGCCGCGACTGGCCGATCTCGTCATCGACCATTGCCGCGCCAACGCCTGATGCGCCGATGTTCGCGAGCTATTGGGCGACGCGGTTGGGACATTTGATCGAGAAGATGGTGACGAAAGTATGAGCGACGAGCATCGACCGATCCGCGAAGAGGTCGCCAAATTGTGCGCGGCCTTCCCCGGCGACTATTGGCGCGCCAAGGACAAGGCGCGCGACTATCCGGGCGAGTTCGTCGATGCGCTGACCGCGGCGGGCTATCTCGCCGCGCTGATACCCGAACAATATGGCGGCGCCGGGCTCAGCCTCGGCGCGGCGGCGGCGATCCTCGAGGAAATCCATCTCCGGGGCTGCAATGGCGGCGCCTGCCACGCGCAGATGTACATCATGGGGACGCTGCTGCGCCACGGCTCGGACGCGCAAAAGGCCGAGTATCTGCCGAGGATCGCGAGCGGCGCGCTGCGGCTTCAGGCCTTCGGCGTCAGCGAACCGGCGAGCGGTACCGATACGCTGTCTTTGAAAACCACCGCGACGCGCGACGGCGATCGCTATGTGGTGAACGGCCAGAAGATCTGGACGAGCCGCGCCGAGCATTCGGACCTCATGCTGTTGCTCGCGCGCACGACGCCGCGCGACAAGGCCGCCGAACGCACCGATGGGTTGTCGGTGCTGCTCGTCGATATGCGCGAGGCGCTCGGGCAGGGCCTCACCATCCGCCCGATCGACACGATGATGAACCATTCGACGACCGAGGTGTTCTTCGACAATATGCGCGTCCCCGCCGCCAATCTGATCGGCGAGGAAGGGCAGGGCTTCCGCTATATCCTTTCGGGGATGAACGCCGAGCGCATTTTGATCGCCGCCGAGTGTATCGGCGACGCCAAATGGTTTATCGCCAAGGCCGGTGCCTATGCCAGGGAGCGCGAGGTATTCGGCCGCCCGATCGGCCGGAATCAGGGCGTCCAGTTCCCGATCGCCAAGGCCTATGCCCGGATGCGCGCCGCCGAGCTGATGGTCCGCGAGGCGATCGCGGTCTACGAGGCGGGCGGCAACGCCGGGGCCGAGGCCAATATGGCCAAGATGCTCGCCGCCGACGCGAGCTGGGCGGCGGGCGAGGCCTGCGTCCAGACGCACGGCGGCTTCGGTTTCGCCGCCGAATACGATATCGAGCGCAAGTTCCGCGAGACCCGGCTCTATCAGGTCGCGCCGATCTCGACCAACCTCATTCTCTCCTACCTCGCCGAGCATGTCCTCGGCCTGCCGCGCTCCTATTGATGGGCGCCAAATGAAAACAAATTACCACGCCTGGATAGGCCGCGAGGAGCGAGGACGTTGCCCGGTGCGAAAAGCAGCCGTCATTGCGAGCGCAGCGAAGCAATCCGGAGCGGCGCGCGCAACATTGGCTTGCCGCGTCGCCCCCGGCCCCCCGCAATGACGCGAAATTTTCCACCTCCTTCGTGTGACGACTGGATAGGTCGTCAAGAAATACGGCGCGATGTCGTCACCAAGGGCGCGCTGGCGCGCTTTGCCGCGACGGTCGGTGCGATCGATGGCGAAGCCGCGCCGCCCGGCTTTCACTGGTGCCTGTGTCTCCCCGATGCGCCGGTCGATGCGCTCGGCGAAGACGGCCATCCCGCCAGGGGCGGCTTCCTGCCGCCGGTTCCGCTGCCGCGGCGGATGTGGGCGGCGAGCGAGGTCGAATTCGTGGCGCCGATCGTCGTCGGCGCGACTGTCGAGCGCCTGTCGACCATCGCCGCGATCGAGCAAAAGGACGGCCGGTCGGGCGCGCTCGTCTTCGTCGGGATCGATCATCTGATCCGCGCCGACGGCGTCGATGCCGTCCGCGAACGGCAGACGCTCGTCTATCGCGAGGTGTCGCCGCCGATGGCGCTCCCCGCGACCGGCCAGGCCGACCTGTCCGCCTGGCCGGCGACGCGCACTGTCCGCCCCGAAGCGCCGCTGCTGTTCCGCCATTCGGCGCTGACCTTCAACAGCCACCGCATCCATTACGACCTGCCCTATGCGCGCGATGTCGAGGGCTATCCGGGCCTCGTCGTCCAGGGCCCGCTGCTGGCGAGCCTGTTGATGAAGCTGGCGCTCGAACAGACCGGCGGCAGGCGGCTCGCGCGCTTCGCCTTTCGCGGCGTTTCTCCCGCCTTTGCCGGCCAGCCGCTCCATCTCGCCGCGCGAACCGGCGGCGACAGCATCACCCTCGCCGCGATCGGCGACGACGGCCGGCAAGTGCTGAATGCGGAGGCTTGGGCGATGGCCTAAAATCGCCGGATTCGCCGATTAACT
>CAYQVL010000217.1:0-3950 GCA_964420825.1 uncultured Sphingomonadaceae bacterium | reverse complement strand
TCGATGCTCTGGAAGACGAAGCGCTTGCCCGAAGCCGCGATACGCTCGGCGGCGTCGGCGGTCAGCGCGAGTTCGAAGGCATCGCGATTGGCGGCGACCATATCGAGAATGTCCTGCTGCCGCCGCTCGGCAGCGGCGCGCGCCTGCGCGTAGCCCGCCGGGGTGAGATCGCCCTGATGGGTGTAGATGACGAAGAAGCCGCCATCGAGCCCGCCCACTTCCATCCGCGGCAGATCGACTTGGCTGATATCGGTCGCATAATCGTGGCGCTCGGCGATCGACCAGCCGCGCCGCGCGAAGTGGATCGGCGTGTCGAGATGGGTGTCGAGCGTGAGCAGGCGCTGGTGGATGGCGGCGGGGCTTGCCGATTCGGGCGAAGACGTTTCCGTGACCGGGCTACAGCCCGCCAGACCAAGGATGAGAACGGGCAAATAAGGCTTCATATCGGTGCTCCTGCGAAAGCGTGAGCCTAGGGCGGCACGCGATGGCGTCAATGGCGGCGGGCTCCTGTTCGCGCGAAGGCTTATGAGGATCTCGTTCGCGCGGTCGTTATGAAATTATCGTAATGGCGCGCGTGTGTCGGCATGGCGACTATCGTGGCGGTAAAGGCCGCGACCATCTCTTTGAGGATCGGCGCGAGGCGTTGCATGTCGAGCGACTGGGCCATCGGGTCATAGCGTTGGGGAACAATGCCGAAGCCGATCAGCATGTCGATCCATGTCTGCTGGTCGAACAGCTCATCTTCGTAGGCAGTGAAACGCCCGCGGCTCGCGAATCGATCGAGGCGGAATTGCAGACTTTCAGGCGGCCGAGCCTCGCCTATTGCCGCCCAGGGCGCATCGCTCCGGCCATTGAGAACGCAGGGCAGGACGGCGAAATCGCGGATTTCCTCGACCGCTCCGGCCTGGTTGCGATTATATTCGGTGGCCTCGATATCCATCCGCGCACTTGCCGGAATGCAATCCGAAAACCGCAACGCCTGTTCGTAGACCATGAGCATATCGGCCGACTGATAGGGCCCGAAACGGCCCGCCGCGCCGCCCATTCGGACCAGGTTTCCGGTCCATGGGCGCGCGACATGGCCGGCCGAAAAGGCCAAAGACGGGGGCCCTCCGCCGACCAGCCGCCGCGCCGCCTCGTCGTCGATAATGTCCGAGCAAAAGAGCAGTTCGGCGCAGCGGCCCGTGCCGAGCGGCGTTTCGACAAACAGGCCACCCGGGGCGGCGCGCGCGATCGTGTGACGGTTATCGGCATCGCCCGATCCGGCACCGGGCCCGCCGACGATGCGATCGAAGGGAAGAAGGTCCGCAAGCGAGATGAAAGCGGTTTGCCCGTCGTCACCGGCAAGGCGCGCCAATTCGCCCGAAACGTCGATGAACAGATCGGCTTCGATCGCCTCGCCATTATCGAGCGCAAACGAAGCGATGGCATGGCTTTCCGGACGGAGGGCTATGCCGATGGGCCGCGCGGTGAATGGTTGCACGCCCGCGGCGCGGCAGCGCTCCTTGAGCAGCGCGGCAAGGGCCGTGCGGTCGAACTGGACGGTGGGGCCAAGCATACGCAGCGGCGATTCGGGATCGTCGACATGATCGGCGAACTTACCGGCCATCGCGGCGCGGGCGGCAAAGCGAAAAGGCTCGAAGAGATGTGCAAGCCTTTCGGGCTCATCGTAGGCAAGCGCCGCGCGGAGCATGATGTGATGGAGCGCAACGCCGTTGATCCGCGGCAGCGATCCCGATCGGGCCGCGAAAAACCGGCTGCCGTCGCCCTGCCAGCCGCGGCAATCGACACCCAGCCCGAGCGTGCCGTTGCAGCGCAGGACAAGATCCTCGGCGGCGATCCCGAGGCGCCGATGAAAGCGATGGTTACTAGCGATGGTGAGCGCGGCGCTTTCCGCCGGGGCGGTCTCGTCTTCGAAAATGAGCAGGCGGATATGCGCGGGCAGGCATTCGACGAGCAGAGCCGCCACCGGCCAAAGCTCATGGGTTTTGCCGAAGAGCGCGAGGCGCGAGAGCGGCCGATCGTCCTGCGTCATGCCGCGCTCGCGCCGGGGCCGCGATAGGCCGCGCCGTAGCTTTCAATGAAGGCAAGATGATCGCTCGATCGCTCGACCGCGCCGGCAATCGCGGTCCGCATTCGCTCGAGGTGGGCGGCGCGTTCGCCCGCCGCCATCCGGTCGACGCGCGGATCCCAACGTTGGGGCACGATATTTTGCCCGATGAACACCGAAAGCCAGCTCGGCGGCTGGAACAGCCCGCTCGTATAGTTCGGCACGATCGCGCGGCGACGGAAGGCCTCGACCTTGTATTTGAGGCTGTCGGGCCATGCCATGTTGCGCATATCGCGCCAGAGCGGCGCGTCGTCGCGCTGGGTCGCGACATAGTGGAGCATGAGGAAATCGCGGATTCGTTCGAATTCGAGATCCATGAGGCGATTATACTCATCGGCATCGGAGGCGGCGCATTCGGCTTCGGGGAAGAGCTCCAGGAGGTTGAGGATTCCGCTCTGGATCAGGTCGATGCTCGTCGATTCGAGCGGCTCGAGAAATCCGCCCGACAGCCCGATGGCGACGCAGTTCCGGTTCCAGAGCTTGCGCCGCTTGCCGGCCTTGAAGAACAGCTGCCGGGGTTCGGCGAGCGGCGCGCCCTCGAGCGTCGTCATCAACTGGTCGAGCGCCTGTTCGTCGCCGATATAGCGGTCGCAATAGACATGGCCGTTGCCGATCCTGTGCTGCAGCGGAATGCGCCATTGCCAGCCGCCGGTCCGCGCCGTTGCGCGCGTATAGGGGCCGACCGGGCCTTCGATCGCGCAGGGAACGGCGAAAGCCCGGTTGCACGGCAGATAATCGCTCCAGTCGTCGAAGCCGGTTGCAAGCTGCTGCTCGATCAGCAGCCCGCGAAAGCCCGAACAGTCGATGAACAGCTCGCCCGCGAGTTCGCGGCCCGATTCGAGCGCGACCGACCGGATAAAGCCGCTCTCGCCGTCGAGATCGACCGAAACGACCTTTCCCTCCACGCGCCGCACGCCGCGCTTCTGCGCATATTCGGCGAGAAAGACGCCGTAGAGGCTGGCGTCGAACTGGAAGGCATAGGAATAATGCGTCAGCGGAGATGCCGCGTCGTCATCAGGCAAAGCGAAGCGGCCGTTCCAGGCCGCAACGATCGGGTAGCAATAGTCGCCGAAGTCGCCGACTTCGCCGGTCGCCTTTTGCTTGACCCAATATTGGTGAAAATCCGCCGGACCGATATCCTCGCCATAGGCGCCGAAGGGATGAATATAGCGGTCGCCGATGCGGCCCCAGTCGCGAAATTCGATGCCCAGTTTGATCGTCGCGCTGGTCCGCGCCATGAGCTCGGCTTCGTCGATGCCGAGCGACCGGTTGAAATAGCGGATCTGCGGCAGCGTCGCTTCGCCGACGCCGACCGTGCCGATTTCGGCCGATTCGACCAGAGTGATCGCAATGCCGGTCCCCGCGAGCCTGTTGACGAGCGCGGCGGCGGTCATCCAGCCCGCCGTGCCGCCGCCGACGATGACGATATCGCGGACCATGTGATCCGACCGGTCGGCCAAAGCTGCTCTCCCCCTTGCAAAGCGATATCGCGCCCGTTCGTCTAGCAACGGCGCGCCGAGCAGGAAAGCGGGACGCGCAAGGCTCAGTCGATGCGCATCGCCAGTTCGGCAAGCGCTGCGGCCTCGATCAACAGCGCGTCATCGACGGCGCCCTGTGCGACATGCTCGCGACCGATCAGCGTCAGCACGGGAACAGCGAGCGGCGAGACGCGGTCGAGATCGGCATGGACCATCGTCTCGGCGGCGCGGTCGAGCAGCCCGGCCAGCCGCCCGACATCGGTGAGCTTGGTCCGCGCATCGGCCCAGGCGGCCTCCAGCAGCAGATGATCGGGCTCGTAGCGGCGCAATACATCGTAGATCAGGTCGGTCGAGAAGGTGAC
>CAYQVL010000216.1:0-3955 GCA_964420825.1 uncultured Sphingomonadaceae bacterium | reverse complement strand
TCCGTTCGATCCGATGGGCCCGAGATCTGGAAGCCGGAAGGGCGCGCCGTAATTTTCGCAGACATAGCCGCGTGCCGAATCGTCAATGAGCTCGACGCGGAATTTGAGGCCGCGCGGAACGATCGCGATCTCGTTCGGCGCGACATCGAGTACGCCCATCTCGGTAACCAGTCGCAGCGCACCCCGCTCCGGCACGATCAGCAGTTCCCCATCGGCGTTGAAAAACGCCTTGCCGATCATCGAGGCATTGGCGGCATAGAGATGGATCCCGATGCCCGATTGTGCCGCGGCCTCGCCATTGCCGGCCCATGTCACGAGGCCATCGACCCAGTCGGTGGGTTCTGAAGGCATCGCCATGGGATCCCAGCGCAGCCGGTTGGGCGTGAAGGGCGTATGAGAAATGGGGGCGGTTTCTATACTGTTGCCCCAGGTATAGGGGGTGAACGCGCCGTGCATCGCGCTTGGCCGCATCCGGTAGAACCAGCTGCGACGGTTGTGATCGCGCGGCACGGTGAAGGCGGTTCCGGAAAACTGTTCGGCATAAAGCCCGAAGGCCGCGCGCTGTGGACTGTTACGGCCGAGGGGTAGCGCCCCTTCGATTGCTTCGGTGGCGAATTCGTTGCCGAAGCCGGACTGGTATTGGAGTTCGGTCATGCAGCCATCTCCGTCATTCCCGCAGATGCGGGTATCCCGCTGCGCCATCTAATGGAATAGATCGCAGCAGCGGGAATGAGAAACAAGCCGGTTTCCCGCTTTCGCGGGAAGGACGACGCAGATTATGCCTCTTCCTTCGCCGGGATGACCCCGCGCCGGACCTGATCGAGTTCGATGCTTTCGAACAGCGCCTTGAAATTGCCTTCGCCGAAGCCCTCATTGCCCTTGCGCTGGATGATTTCGAAGAAGATCGGCCCGACCATATTCTCGGTGAAGATTTGCAATAGCAGCCCCTCGCCGGTTTCGGGCGAGCCGTCGATAAGGATCTTGCGCTCGCGCATCGCCTCAACGTCGTGGCCATGGCCCGGCAGCCGGTCGTCGAGCAGGTCGTAATAGGTGTCGGGTGTATCCTGGAAGCGGATGCCGTTGGCGCGCAGCGCGTCGACGGTGGCGAAGATATCGTCGGTCGAGAGCGCGAGATGCTGGATGCCTTCGCCCTTATAATCCTTGATGAACTCTTCGATCTGGCTGTATTCGTCCTGGCTCTCGTTCAAAGGAATGCGAATCTTGTCGTCGGGCGCGGTCATCGCGCGGCTGAACAGCCCGGTCTGCGCGCCTTCGATATCGAAATAGCGGATCTCGCGGAAATTGAAGATGCGCTCATAATAATCGGACCAATAGTCCATCCGCCCGCGCTGGAGGTTGTGCGTCAGATGGTCGAGCGTATGGAGGCCGACCGAATTGGCCGCGTTCTCGGCGCCCGGAACGGGTTCGAAGTCGGTGTCGTAGATTGAGTCGCTGCCGTAGCGATCGACGAGATAGAGATTGGCGCCGCCAATCCCCTCAATCGCCGGAATGTCGAGTTCGCCGGGACCGGCGCTGCCTTCGACCGCAGTCGCTCCGCGCTCGACCGCCAGCTTGAGCGCCTTTCCGGAATCCTTGACGCGGAACGCCATCGCGTTCGCCGAGGGACCGTGCGCCTCGCGGAAATCGGCGACCTGGCCCGAGGGCTCCATATTCAACAGGAAGTTGATGTCGCCCTGCGTATAGCGGCGGACATTTTTGTGTTTGTGCGTTGCGACATGGGTGAAGCCCATCTTGGTCAGCAGCCCGGCAAGCGCTTCGGGGTCGGGACCGGTGAATTCGACGAATTCGAAACCGTCCAAGCCCATCGGATTGTCGCGTTTCTCTATCATGTCTGTGTCCTGTAAATTTTTGCGAAAACTCAATCGCCAACCTTGAGGTCGCGGCAAAGACGGCCCCTTGCCGGCTAAACGCGCACAACGGCGCGAATTATCAAGAGGCGAGCGAGCGGCTCAACCGGTGGACCGTCCAATAGGCGGTGGAAGCACAGAGTCGATTCATCGGATGGGTATAGCGCGAGAAACGCGGCTTGTCAGGGTTTGCGATGTTGCGGCGTATCGGATCCGGCTGAGCGCGATCAGCCCGCGTCGCTATTGGCGCGATGCGCCGCCTCGCTCAACTCGTGGAGCGCGCGCATCTTGGCGAAGGTGACTACCTGCTCGGCAAGCGTTTTCAATTGCGCGTCGATCGCGAGATCACCGACCTCGCCCTGCGCACCGAAGACGTCGAGCTGCGAATTGACCGCGACCGCCATTGGCGTCGGCCAGCCACGCAGCGCATGGGTGATCGCGCGCATCGTCGCAAGCGTCGTGCCCGTCGCCTGCCAACCGCCGGCGACGGCGATCAGCCCGACCGCGCGGCCCTCGAAATAGGGCATCGAATCGCCCGCCATGTCCTGGACGTAGTCGAGCGCGTTTTTGATCAGCCCCGAAACCGTCCCGTGATAGCCTGGCGAAGAAAGAATGACGCCGTCGGCGCGGCGCAGCCCGTCGATCATCGCCCGGGCCTTGTCGGTGCGATCGCCAATATGCGGTCTGTACATCGGAATATCGAGTGCATTGCCGTCGAATATCAGGGTATCGGCGCCATGGCTGGCGCAGCAATCGAGCGCGCGGCGCAGCAACAACTCGCTCGCGCTGTCGCGACTGCCGGTGCCGCCAAGGCCGACGATCAGGGGTGATATTGGGGTCATCGCCGCGCTATAGGGCCGGAAAGCCCGCTTGTCAGTGTTCGGGTTACAAGAATCGGCCAGAATTTAGGCTACCAACTAGACGGCGGGGTAGGCGCTTCTATGTCCCAATGATGCCAGCCCAACAGTACCGTGCGAGCGTTCAGCCAGTGGCGACGCACGGCATAGGCATATTCGATCGCTTGCCTTTCGGCGCCGGACAAGTCGGGATGATGGGCTTCGAAAATCAGCACGACGCGATCGCTATCCGAGCGGTTCCAGGCCTCGTGCTCAAAGCTGTCGTCGAATGCGATTATCTCGCCCGGCCGCCAAACACACTCGTCCTTGCCGACACGAATGGCGCAAGTCTCTGGAATAATTAGCGGCAGATGAACGGTCAGGCGCGTATTGGTAAGCCCGAAGTGCGGGGGAATATGCGCGCCGGGAGTCAGGCGGGAAAAGAACACTTCCATCGGCACACCGCCAATGCGGACAAGATCGGTCTTTTCCAGCGCGGCGAGCGTCTTGGGAAACTTGCGAATATGGTCTGTCGATCGCGAATCCTTGAAGAGATAGATGGCCGACCAGTCCAGCGTTCCCCGCAATTTCGCCCAATCGCGTGATGGCGTATTGGCGGGGACATATGGCGTCATCGCGCTCTCGTCGCTCGCTGCGGCTTCATATTCGGCCTTGATGTCACCGAAGGCGGATTCAAGCGCCGAGACCCATGGGATCTGCGTATTGTCGAATACCGGCGCCGCGGGCAGGCCCGGCATGTAAAAGACTGTCGGTTTCTGATCCGGCGTTTCATACTTAAAGGGCCGGTCGTGGGTAAGGCTCCATATTGCGTCGCGTACCCTGCCTATTTCGGCCCCTGTGCTGCCGACAAAGTCATCCATCGCGCGCGCGTGCAGATTGGTAAAAAATTCGCGCATGGCCATATCGGCGCGGGCCGAATGCTCGCGCATCAGCGGATGGACGGCGCCATTGTCCTTTACGCGCCGGAGCGCGGGATCGGCATCGTCGCCGAGCGACCAAACGGCGACTGCCTCGTCGCGCCGTCCCGCATCATCTAGCGCCGCGCCGGCATATAATGCCAGCTGCGCATTGCCCCGATCGGCCCGGTACATGGCCAGCATCTCCTCGGGTGTGGGGACAGCGTCGGTCAAACCATTTGCTTCCTTGTCTGGCAGGCCGGCCAATCATTCGAAACCTGCTCGCCGGGATCCGCCAGCGTCTCTAACGTGGAATTCAGGCGACGGACAGACG
>CAYQVL010000215.1:0-4023 GCA_964420825.1 uncultured Sphingomonadaceae bacterium | reverse complement strand
CGAGAATGGCGTTGTGCTCGCCATATGCCTTTTCGATCTGGTTAAGGCTTTGGGCGATGAGGAAGGCGCGGATGCCATAGCCGGCCATGAAGGCGAGCGCGGTCTCGAAGAAATCGAGGCGCCCCAGCGCCGGAAACTCGTCGAGCATCAGCAGCAATTTCTGCTTACGGCGATCGTCTTCGAGCTTCTCGGTCAGCCGGCGGCCGATCTGGTTGAGCACGAGGCGCACTAGTGGCTTGGTGCGGCTGATATCTGAGGGCGGGATGACGAGATAAAGCGAGATCGGCGTCTCGCCCTCGACCAGATCGGCGATCCGCCAGTCGCACGCGCTTGTGACCTCGGCTACGGTTGGGTCGCGATATAGCGCCAGAAAACTCATTGCGGTCGAAAGCACGCCCGAGCGCTCATTCTCCGACTTGTTCAAAAGCTCGCGTGCGGCCGAAGCGACCACCGCATGGGTCTTGGGCGTGTCTTTGGTGCCGAGATGGTTGGTCGCCATCATCCGCCGAAGCGTCGAGGCGAAGCTCCGTTGCGGGTCGGCAAGGAAGGTCGCGACGCGGGCGAGCGTTTTCTCCTCTTCGGCATAGAGGACATGCAGGATCGCGCCGACCAGCAGCGCGTGCGCGGTCTTTTCCCAATGGTTGCGGCGTTCGAGTGCGCCTTCGGGATCGACGAGTATGTCGGCGATGTTCTGGACGTCGCGCACTTCTTGCGCGCCCCGACGCACTTCGAGGAGCGGATTGTATTTGGCCGATCGCGCATCGGTCGGGTTGAACAAAAGACAATGCGAGAAGCGCGAGCGCCAGCCGGCGGTCAGTGTCCAATTCTCGCCCTTGATATCGTGGACGACCGCCGAGCCGGTCCAGCCCAACAAGGTCGGCACGACGAGCCCGACACCCTTGCCACTTCGGGTAGGCGCGAAGGCCATGACATGTTCGGGACCGTCATGGCGCAGATAGCGCCCATCATGTCGCCCGAGGAACACGCCGGCGTCATCGAACAGGCCTGCGCGCGCGACCTCTTTATTGGTCGCCCAGCGCGCCGATCCATAGGTGGTGACGTGGCGCGCCTGCCGCGCGCGCCAGATCGAACCTGCCACTGCTGCGGCGCAGCCCAGAAAGCCGCTGGCACCCGCAAGCGCGCCGGCCTTGTCAAAAACGGGCCGCGCATAGGCTTCATAATGGTACCACCAGGGGAAGATCGCCCAGGGCCGATAGAAAGGTGTGTCGAAGACGATGAACCAGGGCGTGCCGAGTTGCGGTTGATAACCGAGCATGGAAGCGGCCCATTGTGTTGCCGCCCAGACGCCCGCGAGTACGATCGCGAAAACGATCAGGATCTGGCCGATCAGCAGCTTGGTGGGGGTCATGAATCGCTCCCGGGCAATGGACTTTTCGTCCTGTTACCGGAAAGATCGCATTGTCAGATTGGAGTGCGTAGTGCTTGTCGGCCGTATAGAGCCGCTCATTCGCCGAATCGCGCCAAATTTGATATAGCTTGCTTAGGAAAATATTCATTGATTTGTCAGAAAAGATACCTATATTTTCTGACAGAAAGGAGTGATTCGATGACCGCTATTGCAGACCGCATCCTGCGCCGTGCGCGCGCTGGTTCCGCGCGCGATGCGCGCGTGTTCACCCCTAAGGATTTTTACGATCTCGGTAGCCGCGCGGCGATCGACCAGGCCTTGTCGCGCCTCGTCAAGGACGGGAAGATGCGCCGTATCGGTCGCGGCTTCTACGATATTCCGCAGAAAAACCCGATGTTGGGCGGCCCGGCTGCACCGGATGTCGATGCGATCGCAGATGCCATCGCCCGGCGCGATGGAGTTACGATCGTTCCCAATCCGCTGGTCAGCGCCAATCGCCTTGGTCTTACCACCGCAGTGTCATCAAAGAATGATTATCTAACCGACGGCCCCAGCCGGACTATAGATCTCGACGGCCGCAAACTCCGTCTGCGCCATGCGGGCCCCAAGCTCATGGCGCTCAAGGACAAGCCCGCCGGCGATGTCGTGCGCGCGCTGCATTGGCTCGGACGCGATATGGCCGGGGACGACGATATTGTCCGCAAGCTCCGGCGTAAGCTGCCGCCCAAGGTCAAAGATGATCTCGCCAAGGCCCGTCCGGCCATGACGGCTTGGACCGCCGATATCGCGGGACGGATCGCCGCATGAAGCCGGCATTCGGCGAATTGTTGGGACTCAAGCCCCAAGACCGGCGTGCTATCTATGCAGAAACGACAACGCACTGGCCGACAACCACGCAGTTTGTCGAAAAAGATTTGTGGGTCTGCGCGGTCCTCGATGCGTTGTTTAACGACATCGCGCCAGCGACGCATGATCTCGTCTTCAAGGGCGGCACCTCGCTCAGCAAGGTGTACGAGCTGACGAAGCGATTTTCCGAAGATATCGACTTGGTGATCGTCCGCGAGCAGCTCGGCTTTGAAGGCGAGGACGATCCGATGAACCCGGAAGCAGACCTCTCGGGAAAAGCGCGTAAGCGATTGACGGAGGCACTCATGGCGGCGTCGGCCGAGCACATCCAAACGGTGCTGCTCCCACGCCTGACCGAGATATTCGAGGCCTATGGAGCGAAGATCGTCCTTGACCCCGATCCAGGCCAGGGCGGGCAGACGCTGTTGGTTCAATATCAAAGCGCGGTCGACAAGGGCCCCGATTATGTCGCCACAGAAGTGCGACTAGAATGTGGTGCCCGCAGTGCCACTCTACCGGCGCATACCGGCAACCTTCGTCCTTACCTTTCCGATGCCGTCTCGGCCTACGATTTCGAAGTCGAAGGTGTTCGGACCATCGACGCTGAGCGCACCTTTCTCGACAAGCTACTCATCCTCCATAGCCGCCAATGTCATTATCGCGACCGCGGTACAGTCTACCGAGAGGCCAATCGGGAATCGCGACACTACTACGATGTCGCCATGATGGCGGATGATCCGCTTGCCGAGCGGGCGCTTGGCAACCCAGAGTTACGAACCGATGTTGTTCGACATAGCCGCCTCGCCTTTCCGAGCAGTTGGGCAAAGTTCGATGAAGCTAAAGCTGGAGCTCTCCAGATAGTGCCGGAGAAGGATTTGTGCGATGCGCTTCGCGGCGACTATGCGCGTATGGCCGATATGATCCTCGGCGATGCGCCTGAATTTGATTGGGTGATGGAGAAAATTTCGGCAATCTCCCGCCGAATTGAGGTGTTGAAAAACTAGCCGATTGGATTGTCGCTGAGGCCATATTGGCCGCAAACTGTCGGTCAGCTCAATGTTTCTGAACGTCTGGAGTCAGATTGGTCAGCTTCGTTCTGCCTTGCCCGGCACGCATTCCGCAAAACATCAATGACACAAGGGACTGTCAGATATTTTGTGCGCGAGGCCATAAGATGGAATGGAAAGGACCCATCATATGGCTATCGACAAGGAAGTGCTGGACCAGCTGCTGGCTGGTCGTGAACCGCAGGAGCTGTTTGCGAAAGACGGTCTGCTCGACGAGTTGAAGAAGGCGCTGTCAGAGCGAATGCTGACCGCCGACGCCCTCGTGCATGAAGCGCTCCTGCCAGCGCCAGACGCAGGTCTTCGACTTGCCCGTCTGCCGCATGATCGCAGCCGTGCCGAAACCGGCGGCGCTGAGCAGCACGATCTCGGCTCGCCAGACGTGCTTTTGGGCGGTGTTGCGATCGCTCGCCACTCGCTCAAGGCGGAGACGGTCAGGCGGCGAAACTTCAAATGTGATCCTTGTGCGCATGACACTGAATCGCACGCCGCCTCAAAGATGGGAATCCTAAAAAGGACTCTTGCGTCAGGCGTTATCCACTAGTTTCTCTTCATTACGAGCTTCGTTCCCTAGCCATCAAAGTCTGTTGTTGCTGATTCTCCGTCTCGTGCGTCAGTAACGTTTGGCAATGCGAGCTTTCGAACGAAATGGTGTGGGCTTTGTTCGGCAGAGAAGAGTGCAAAGCAGACCTAGTGGATTGATTCCAACGTTTGGAACCCACGGTTTCGCGCTGCAATGATTTC
>CAYQVL010000214.1:0-4028 GCA_964420825.1 uncultured Sphingomonadaceae bacterium | reverse complement strand
GCCGAATTCGATATTGCCGGATCGGGCGATATTACCGCCGCCGGCAGTTCCGCCGACGTCGAGATCGGAATCGCCGGCTCGGGCAATGTCGTGATCGGCGATCTGCGCGCCGAGCGAATTGACGTCAGCATTGCGGGCTCGGGCGACGTCGACGCCTTTGCCACCGATTCCGTCGACGCGTCGATCGTCGGTTCGGGCGACGTGCGCGTGCGCGGCGGCGCGCAGTGCCAATCGAGCAGCATGGGATCGGGCGATCTGCGCTGCAGCTGAGCTCTCCGCGCAGGATTGCGGCTTTTCAAATTACCGCTTCGACAGTCGCGGCTATAGTGCTGTTCGGGGTCGCTCTGTCTGGCTCCGCCCTCAATTCGGCCGGGTTTTGATTGCGGGCAAGCTATAGGCAGGCGTCACGTGATGTGGCAGGCACTCCGCATGACCAGCTATTGGGATCGTCATATTGTACCGCGGCTGATCGGCTTTTGCTGTACGCAGCCGCCGATCATGACGCGCCGTGCGCTCGTCGTGCCGCGGGCCGAAGGCGAGGTTCTCGAACTCGGAGCCGGCGGCGGAGCGAACTTCGCATTTTACGATCCCGCTCGGGTGACGCGGGTGCGCGGTGTCGATCCTTCGCCGGGCCTGCTGATCCGCGCAAGGGACGCCGCCAAAGCCGAAGGCATCGATTTCGATATCCGTGAAGGAGTCGCCGAAGCGCTGCCTTTCGCCGACGCCAGTTTCGATACCGTGCTCGCCACGTTCACGCTTTGCTCGGTGCAGGACCATGCGCAATCGCTCGCCGAGGCACGGCGCGTGCTCAAGCGCGGCGGCAAATTGCTGTTCCTCGAGCATGGCGCGGCGCCCGATGCGAATGTCGCCAAATGGCAGCGGCGGATCGAGCCGGCATGGAAACGGATCGCCGGCGGATGCCATCTAACGCGGTCCGTCACCAGCGCAATAGCTCAGGCCGGGTTCAGCATTGCCGCGCAAGATCAGGGCTATATGGAAAAATCGCCGCGTTTTGCCGGCTGGGTCGAATGGGGAGAAGCCCGAATATGATAACGCGTCTCGTCGCAGCGCTGGCGTTAGTGTCGCTTGCCATGCCCGCCCATGCCGAGCGCTTCGGGCTGAGCGTCATCAGCTTCGATCGCTTGCAGGTCAACGGAGCATTCACCGTCGTGCTGACCACTGGCCGGGGATCGTCGGGCTATATCGAAGGCCATCCCGATGCGATCAACCGGATCGCGGTGAGCGTCACCGGACGCACATTGCGCGTCCGGCGCAACGTCTCGAACAATTGGGGCGGGTCGGGCGAAGGCGGCGAGGCCGTGCTCCATCTGACGACGCCGTCGCTCGAGCAAGTCACGCTCATCGGCTCGGGCGACGTCTCGATCGACCGGATGGAGGGCGGGCGGCTGACGATCAGTCTCGGCGGCAACGGACGGATAAGCGTCGGCCATGTCGAAACCGACAATCTCGCGCTCGCGCTGACCGGCGCCGGGGTAATGGAGATTGGCGGGCATGCCGAAACCGGCCGAGTCACGGTCCAGGGCCCGGGAACCGTCAATGCGCCGGGCCTGACCGTCGAAAATGTCCGGATCAGCCTCGACGGTCCGGGTCTGGTCGAAATCGATTCGAGCCGCGAGGCCGAAGTCGTTGCGACAGGCACCGGTAGCGTGACGGTTACCGGCGACGCCGCGTGTACCGATCGCAGCGTCAATTCGGGTCAGGTAATTTGCGGCGGCACACTCGTCCGTCGCTAGATCAGCGCCAGTCGGGCGAGATCGCTGATCATCGCCGGCGGAAGGTCTGCTAAACCGCCTTCATCGCCATCGAAATCGGTCGGCGCGTCCTCGCCTTTCAAATAGCGCCAGCCCTGATGCGCGCGTTTGGGACGCGCCCGGACCGGCACCAACCGGGCATCGAGCCTAACGTGCCAGCGACCTCCTTCGGCTTCCTCGAAGCCGAGAATGCGCTGCCGGATAGCCAGGCGGTGCTTGATGATCCAGTAGATCGAGCCGCCGATCAGCTCGGCGTGCCGCGTCGGCCGGTAGCGCGTCGTGATCGCCACTTCGCCATCCGAGGCTCGTGCCGCCTGCCGAGCCTGTAGCTCCTCGATCGATTTGCAGCCGACGGCGACCTTGGTGATGTGAAGCGCAGGCATTGAGCCGATCTGGGCGAGGCGGCGCTTTCGATCAAGCCGTTGGTCGATTCTATAGCCCGCTAGCCGAAGCATGGTGGCAACTGAGGCGGTCATGGCGCTTAGCTTTGCCCGATTACGATATATGTCGTGTTAATCCGGTGAAGTCGTTTACCCAGTGTGAAACGCCCACTTGCCAGCGCAACAGTGCCGGTGTATTATTACGCTAATACAGATAGAAATGTGAGAGCGGCGGAGGATTGCCATGACGAAATCTATATTCAGCACCGTCTTGCCGGCGATATTGACAGGATCGTTGTTTGCCAGCGCCGCGAGCGCGCAGCAAGTCGACGATGACAGGATCGTTGTCACCGGCCAGCGCATTACGAGCGAAACGCTCGGCGGCTTTATAAGCCGTGTCGCCGGTGAGAATGACCAGGGAAAGCTCGTCCGCTGGAACAGTGCGGTGTGTCCGCGGGTCAGCGGCCTGCGCGATGAGCTCAACGACTATATCGGCCAAACCGCAATCAGCGTGGCGCAGGCGATTGGCGCACGGGCGCGCGGCGATCAATGCGAGCCCAATCTCATCGTCCTGTTCGTTTCGGGCATCGACGATTTTCTGGCGCAACTCGAAAGGCGAAACCCCCGCTATTTCGCTTCGCTGTCCCAGCCGGAGCGCCGCGCGCTGCTCGCGAGCGGCAATCCGGTTCGCGCCTGGAACGTGACCGAAATGCGCGGCGCCGACGGTCGTCCGCTTGAGACGACGCCGGGTCAAAGCGATACGCTTACCGGGGTAACGCCGACCCGCATCGGCGTTTCGGCAAGCGAGGAACTGGCCAACCGTATTATCGTGATCGATCTTGATCGCGTCGCCGGAAAATCGATTCAACAGCTCTCGGGCTTTGTCGCAATGCTCGCGCTGGCGGACGCCGATATCCGTTCATCGATCTCGCCCCAGGCGACGATACTCAATCTGTTTCAGGACAGTGTGGCTGCGGTGGATGATTTGACCGATATCGATGTCGCCTATCTTCGCGCCCTTTACGCCAGCGCTAGCCAGCGCAACGGTGCCGGTCAGAGTGCCGAGATCGCCGATCTGATGACCCAAATGTTGAACGATCCGGTCAACAATTGAGGCTTCCCCGCGGGGCAACGGCCGCCGGACTGGGATGCGCGGCCAATTGGACTGGAGCGCCCATCGTCCAGAAAATGGCCGTTTCTCGCTTGCTATCGTCCTGCGAACAAGCGATACTCTTGAATCGTGAACCACGCCGTCCGTCTCGATCGAGCGCTGTGCACAGCAATCGCCGCGATGGGCTTGGCCGCTCCGCTATCCGCCCAAGACGAAGGCGGCGATCCGAAGCAGATCATCGTAACGGGTGAGGCGCTGCCCGACGAAGCGGTCTACGAATTCATCCGCGATATCGGCGAAGAGACCAGCGAAGGCCAGCTTGCCCGCTGGGAGGGGCCGATTTGTCCCTATGTGACCGGGTTACGCGACGGCCATAATCGCTATGTAGCGGACACGATATCCGCTGTGGCCGTGGCGGTGGGTGTGCAGCCGGCGGACGACGAGTGCGCCGTCAATCTGGTCGTAATCGTAAATTCCGAACTCAATCGTTTGATCGAAGAATTGCGCTCCGAGCAACCGTTGTTGTTCGAAGCGCTAAACCCTGCTCAGCGTTCAAGGCTTGCCGAGGGAAGCGCGCCCGTTCGAGTCTGGAGCGTGCTCGATATGCGCGGGTCAGACGGGCGACGCATGACGGCTACCGACGCCGGACCACCGTTTTACCGTTCGGTCGCAATTCTCTCGGGCGTTCTTCCATCGCGCATATTGCGTTCGACGCGCGTCGATCTCGCGACGACCTTTGTCTTGCTCGATGCCGCGCGACTCGAA
>CAYQVL010000213.1:0-4046 GCA_964420825.1 uncultured Sphingomonadaceae bacterium | reverse complement strand
CGATCTGGAGCGCGGCAAACCGCATCCTGACATCTTTCTCCATGCCGCGCGCGCGCTCGACGCCGCGGCCGCGCGCGTTATCGTCATCGAAGACAGCGCCATCGGCGTCGAAGCCGGCGCGGCGGCGGGGATGACGGTAATCGGATTGCTCGCGGGCGGCCATATCCGCGATGGCCATGGCGAGCGCTTGCGCGCGGCCGGCGCGCATCATGTGGCGCGCGACTATAACGAGGCCGAGCGGATCGTGGCGGCGCTCGAAAGCTGACGCGCCTACAATTGGTGGCCGGTCCTGTCGCGTTTGGTCGCCAGATAGGCCTCGTTATGCGGATTCTCGCCATGAACGTGCGCGACGCGTTCGGCGACGGCGATGCCCGCCGCTTCGAGCCCGGATACCTTGGCCGGATTGTTGGTCATCAGCCGAATCTCGTTTTGCCCGAGCAGGTCGAGCATCCGTGCGGCGATACCGAAATCGCGTTCATCGGCCGCGAAGCCGAGCCGCATATTGGCGTCGACCGTGTCGAACCCCTGATCCTGCAGAGCATAGGCGCGCAGCTTGTTGACGAGGCCGATACCGCGGCCTTCCTGACGGAGGTATAGCAACATGCCCCAGCCTTCGACCGCCATCGCGCCGAGTGCGCCCGATAGCTGCGGGCCGCAGTCGCACTTGAGCGACGCCAAGACGTCGCCGGTCAGGCATTCGCTATGGATGCGGACGAGCGGCGGCTTGCCATTGGGTTCGCCGATCAGCAGCGCGATATGTTCGGCGGCGTCGGCGCGGTGGCGAAAGGCGACAATTTCGGCGCGTTCGGCAGCCGCCACCGGCAGCAGCGCGCGCGCCGCAATGGCCAGTTCCGCCGGATCGGCATAGGCGTCGATATCAGCGGGGCTGACGGCGTCGCTATCGGCGGCATCGCCTTGCGTCACGAAAACGGCGGGAAGGAGGTTGGCGAGGCGCGCAAGCGCGAGCGCCGCCGCCGAGGCGTCGGGAAAGGTCAGATCATTGGCGCGATAGGGGCCCTTGAGCGGCGTCGCGAGATCGAACGCCGGATCGGCGATGGCGATCGCGGCATCGAGATCGTGCCAGCTTTCGCGCGCAACGCGGACCGGCGCTCCCGAGGTGGCCGCCGCGCGCTGGTTGACGAGCTTGAGCGTTTCGGCGCGGCCGGTTCCGATCAACATATCGGCGGGCGCATCGCCATCGAACTCCGCCAGCGCCGCGCTATCGGCCGTCTCGATCGCCAATATCCGGATCGCGCCGGCGGCGCCAACGAGCGTAACCGGCCATCCGCGGCGCAGCGCATCGATCGCGCGCGCGGCGCGGCGTCCCGAATCTCGGCCTGCGTCAGACACGGAATTGTGTAACCAGCGGAACATGGTCGGAGGGCTTGAGCCAGCTGCGGCAATGTTCATGGACGCTGTGGGCGATCGCGCGTTCGGCCACCTTGGCGCTCGCCCACATATGGTCGAGGCGCCGCCCGCGATCGGACTTGCCGTGGTCCTTGGCGCGATAGCTCCACCAGCTGTAATAGCGTTCGGGCGCGGGGATGAATTTGCGCCCCAGATCGATCCAGTCGTTGGCCGCCTGGAGCCGGTCGAGCGTCTCGACTTCAAGCGGCGTGTGGCTGACGACCTTGAGCAGCTGTTTGTGATTCCAGACGTCGCATTCGAGCGGCGCGATGTTAAAATCGCCGACCAGCAAAGCCGGCTCGTCGAGATCGTGCGACCAGTCGGTCATCCGCGCCAGGAAATCGAGCTTCTGGCCGAATTTTGGATTTTGCTCCCGATCGGCCACGTCGCCGCCGGCGGGCACATAAACATTGTCGACGCGGAATCCGCAATCGAGGCTGGCGCCGATATGGCGCGCCTCGCCATTGGCTTGCCAGTCGAAGCAGCTGCGGTTGTGCAGCGGCAGTTTGCTGACGATCGCAACGCCATGGTGCATCGGCTGGCCGCAGAGCAGCTGGTGCTCATAGCCGAGCGCGGTGAGCGCTTCGGCTGGAAAGGTCTCGTCGACGGTCTTGGTTTCCTGCAGGCAGAGAATGTCGGGCGCTTCCTCGGCGAGAAAGCGGCTGACGATATCGATGCGAAAGCGCACCGAATTGATGTTCCATGTCGCGATTTTGAGTGTCGATGTCATGGGGTGCGTCTAGCCGCGGATCGCGGCAAGCGCCACCGGGCAGTTGTGCCGCGCCGGGCAAGCGATGCGAGCCGCAAAAGGAAAAGGCCCTCGCTCCGGGGGCATTGGAGCGAGGGCCGAACCTGGCGTTCGTCACGCTAGGCCGGAGGAAAAACGCCTGCGGGCAACAGGGGATAATCCCGTGGGCGTCGTTGATCCCTCCACCCGATATTTCTACCCGGACTTTCCTGACAGTGAGATGAATGAGATGCGGCGCGGCACGGTTCATCGTATGTCCGGAACGCCCTTCCGCGAGGGTCGCCGGTTATTTGCTAACGCCGCCGTCGCCGCGGCCGCGGATCGCTATAGCCGAAGCGGCTGTTGGCGATTTCCATACCGAAGCGCTGGTTCGACAGCGCGATCGTCGTCAGATTGTTCTGCGAATCGAGTACTGTCCAGCCCATCAGCATCAGCCCGCCCGGCGCGCTCGCCTGGCGGCGGAACGAGATCGTGATCGTGCCATATTCGGGGTGCGCGGGATCGCGCGCACGGATGCGGATCTCATTGGCGCTGCCCGAGGATACAACGCTGGCGAAGCGCGAGAGATCGCGGTCGGGATTGAGCAGGACCGAGAGCGGCGAATCGCCGATCGGCCAGCGCTGAACCTGGCGGACGTCGTAATCGACGAAGGTCAACGCACGCCCGTCGGACACGACGAGCATGTTGACGCCATCTTCATATTCGAAACGGATCTTGCCAGGGCGCTTGAGCAGCATCTCGCCGCGGACCGATTGGCCCGCGCGGTTGGTTTCAACGAAATTGGCGCGCATCGTGCCTACGGCGCGCAAATGCTGCGAAACCTGGGCGAGCGAATCCTGCTGGGCGGCGGCGGGGGCCGGCGCGATGATAGCGCCTGCGGTCAGCGCAAGCGGCGCGGTGGCAAGGGCGAGGGCGGTCAGGCGGTGCATAAAATCTCCGTCTTCAAGGAATGCGCCGATATGGCGCCTTACCATTGAATGCCAAGTGAACCTCAAGGTTCCGCTATGTTCAGCCTTTGACGCTAAACTGGGTTGCCTTCGGTATCGATCAAGACATCGCGGCGACCGACATGGTTCGAGGCGCTGACCTTGCCCTCGCCTTCCATCCGCTCGATCAGCCGCGCGGCGTTGTTGTAGCCGACACGCAGCTGGCGCTGGAGATAACTCGTCGAGGCCTTTTGGCTCTCGGCGACGATCTGGAGGGCGCGGCTATAGAGCTTGTCCTCTTCGCTATCCTCACCCGTAGGCTGGCCGTCGAAGGTATAGCTGCCGCCTTCGGGCTCTTCGGTGACCGCCATGATATAATCGGGCTGGCCCTGGCTGCGCCAGTGATCGGCGACGCGGCGAACCTCCTCGTCGGAGACGAACGGCCCGTGAACGCGGCTGATCTGCTTGCCGCCGGGCATATAGAGCATGTCGCCCTTGCCGAGCAGCTGTTCGGCGCCCTGTTCGCCGAGAATCGTGCGCGAATCGATTTTGGATGTCACCGAAAAGCTGATCCGCGTCGGCAAGTTCGCCTTGATGACGCCGGTGATGACGTCGACCGACGGGCGCTGCGTCGCCATGATCAGATGGATGCCCGCCGCGCGCGCCTTTTGCGCAAGCCGCTGGATGAGGAATTCGACCTCCTTGCCCGCAGTCATCATCAGATCGGCGAGCTCGTCGACAACGATCACGACCTGCGGCAGCGGTTCGAACTCAAGCTGTTCTTCCTCGTAGATCGGCTGGCCGCTGTCAGCGTCATAGCCGGTCTGGACCCTGCGGCCGAGCGGCTTGCCCCTGGCCTTGGCCGTGCGGACCTTGTCGTTGAAGCCCTGCAACGAGCGCACCGACAGCGACGCCATCATCCGGTAGCGGTCCTCCATCTGCTCGACCGCCCATTTGAGCGCGCG
>CAYQVL010000212.1:0-4072 GCA_964420825.1 uncultured Sphingomonadaceae bacterium | reverse complement strand
GCCGGGTCGAGCGCCGCGGCGTAGAGCAGGTCGATCACGCGTTCCGGGGCGGGGCGTTGCGCCAAGTTCTCACTCCCCAAGTGGTACCCGATACGCGCAGCCTGCGCCTTCCGAGCGGCGCGATCAACTTCTTTCGCACACAGTCCGGCGCCCCGCCGATTGCCGCTTTCCTAACATAGTATCCTTTTTCGCTCATACTGGCCGCGAATCGCTTTTTCCCGTCGCCGGCCGCAATTTCTTCCATGCGTCTCACGCGAACCTTCCGCCGATGCTTGCTATTTGCCGCCCCTCGCTCTAGGGGCGCGCGCTTCACGACACGTGTTTCATGTGCCGGCCTGGCGACAAGGGCTGCCAGGGCTGGTTCGAGCGTGTCTCTACAAGGAGACGAAAATGCCCAAGCTGAAGACCAAGAGCGGCGTCAAGAAGCGCTTCAAGCTCACGGCCACCGGCAAGATCAAGCACGGGATTGCCGGCAAGCGCCACCGCCTGATCAGCCACAACGCGAAGTATATCCGCCAGAACCGCGGCACCACCGTCCTGTCCGAAGCGGACACCAAGACGGCGAAGAAGCGGGCTCCGGCGAAGGCGGCGGCGCGCAGGCCCGCCAACAAGGCGGGAGCAGCGGCGTAGGAATCAGGCCGGGGGCTCGAGCCCCTGCGTCGTCAGCAGCCCGCGGCGCAGCGCCCAGCGGAAGACCGGGTTCAAAAACGCGTTCGACCAGCCGCAATTGGTCGCGAAATCGCGATCGAGCGTGGCGTGATGCTTCCGGTGCGCGGCGGGGCTCATCAGCAGGCCGATGCGGCGCAGCGCGCGCACCGGCGGGGGGTTGTCGTCGCGGTGGAGGCTGCCGTGGAAATATTGCGCGAAGGTCGAGCCGATCTGCAGACTGATAAAGCCTGCGGTCAGCCAGCCGGGAATATCGGTGAACACCACGGCGAGCGCCAGGATCAGCGCGCCGGGCAGCGTGCCGAGCAGCAGCGTCGAGCCGATCTGCCGCCACATGTCGCGGCGGCCGAGCGCATCGGGGCGCGGATGGTGGTTCTTGAAATCATAGGCGAGGCGCTCGACCGGCGAGAGGCCCCGCATCGCTTCGGCAAAGCGCGTGCGATAGCCTTCGGAGGCGCGCGAGCCCTGATAAAAATAGAGCGCGGCGAGGCCCTTGCCTTCGGGGCAGGGGCGGTAGTCCATATACATGTGGACGAGCCCCGAGGCCATGTCGGCGAAGAACCAGCCGGCGACGACCGCCGGGACGATCAGCCAGCCGGGATCGGCCGCGACGGCGGCGATGTTGAACGCCGTCGCCGCGACGAACAGGGCGATGGCCGCAATCTGGACGAACGTGCGCATAAAGATCGGCATTATCCCATGGCGAAAACGCCGCGGCGATTTAGCACCATGGCGCGCGATAGCAAAGCCCCGGGCGGCTCAGCGGCGCAACGCCCGCGTCACTTTCGCGACGGATAGAGCGCGCCGCGCAGACCCGCGGGATCGAAGCGCGTCCAGGCGCCTTCGGGCTGGGCGAGGCGGTCGGCGACGGCGTAGAGCACGGTGCCGTTGACGCCGAGGCCGACATGGCTGCCATAGACCTCGATATTTTCCGAACGCTCGGTCTCGTCGACCATGCAGTTGCGCCACGGCACGACGCCGTCGGCCTTGCTGTAGACCGCGCTGACGGGCACGGGCGGCGGCTGGGCGATTTCCTCCATATGATCGCGCACCCGGCTGCCGGTGACCTTCTCGCCGGTCGCCATCTCGTAGAGCCGCCAGACCGAGGTAGAGCGCGGGTCGCCGCGCAAGGGCGAGCCGAGCGTGACCACCTGGCGGACGACGCCGGGCATCCGCTGGCCGAGCTGGCGGGCGATCGCGCCGCCGAGGCTCCAGCCGACGAGGCTGACCTTTTTCCCGGTTTTCTCATGGATTGCGGCAAGCTTCTCGACGAGATGCTCGCCGTTGTTGCCGATCGAGCGGTGGCCGAGATTGCGGCCGAGATCCCAGCAATGCGCGTCATAGCCGAGCGCCTTGAGATAGCGCCGCAGCACGCCGGTCGAGCGGTCGCTCGCCATGAAGCCGGGGATGACCATCACCGGGTGGCCGTCGCCGCGCGGCGCCGAGAGCAGCAATGGCGAGGCGAGCGGCAGCGTCGCCAGCTCGAAGAGCGCGCGCTGGCCCTCGGAGAGGGCGAGAAGCCGCGAGGGGCGGGAAACCGGCGCGGCGGCCGGCGTTGCGAGTGTGGCCAAGATGAAAACTCCTGCTGTGATGCGGTTTTGTTCGCTTGCTTCCTGCTCGCCCCCGCAACCCGGCAGGATCAGTGTTTGTGTTCGCGCCTCAATGTGTAGCGGCCCGGCTCGTAGCTTTCGAACAGCCCCGAGATCGCCGGATGATCGACGGGCTCGCCGCTGTCGTCGTGGAGCAGGTTCTGCTGGCTGACATAGGCGACATAGCTGCTCTCGGTATTCTCGGCGAGCAGGTGGTAAAAGGGCTGGTCCTTGCTCGGGCGCAGATCTTGGGGGATCGCTTCATACCAGTCGTCGCTGTTGGCGAAGACCGGATCGACGTCGAAGATCACGCCGCGGAAATCGAACATCCGGTGACGCACGACATCGCCGATCGTGAAGCTCGCGTGCGATACCGGCGGCGCGCCCTTGCTGCGCGCGCCGCGATCGTGCGGGGAGGGGAATTCGCCTTGCATATCGAAACCGAATGTAGGGACGGCGTTTGGGGCTGGCAAGCACCGGCTTGGCAAGCGCTGTGGGTTGGGCTAAGCGACGCCGCCTGAACGACCCGCCCGGCATCGCCAGCGTTGCCGGGTTCGCTTTTCTCGCGGAGAGGTGCCGGAGTGGTCGAACGGGGCGGTCTCGAAAACCGTTGTGCGCGCAAGCGCACCGTGGGTTCGAATCCCACCCTCTCCGCCATTTTATGTAATGAAATATGGATATTAACCATTGTAAAGCGCTTCCGGTTACATTCCGGAGGCTAACTGAATTTGAGCAACGGCTCGCTCGCATATTCGTGCCACATGCGCCTTCGATGTAAAAAGGGGCGGCTCGATGGCCGCCCCGATATGTAATCCCAAAGGATCGGTTACCCGGCTGGAGCTGCCTGCCCGGCCGCCACCGGCCTGACCGTCAACGGATCACCTTCGTCGGGAGTTACCGTGAATGAACCGTCGGCGGCCGGAGCCGATTCTACAAAGCACATGGCCTCCGCCCCCTCCGTCGTTGGGGTGAAACATGTTTTGCCATCGACAACGGCCCAAGTCCCTTCCTCCAGCACCGACCCATCGGCAGCCAGGTCCGTATACGTCCCGTCGGCGTTCAATACTGCGGTGGTTACGGTTCCGTCGGCAGCAGTGGCTTCATAGGTGCCGGGCTGTGAGCCATTGGCTGTGACCATGCCCATCGATTCTGCCTCGATCGCGGCAGGCTCCTCTGCAGGAGCTTCCTCGACGGGCTCCTTGGAACAGCCGGCCAAAACCAAAGGCACCAGAACGAATGCAAGGCTACGCATAATAATTCCTCCCCCGGAAAGTGATTCAACATTTCTGTCTAACACGCCATGTGAAGAATTAAAAATGATTCTGATACCGATGTCGCGCCGCCGCCGCGAAGCCGCGGACGGACCATGGCCGGGCGCGCGGGCAGGCTTGGCTTTTTCTGTGCCTATCGTTCGGGAATGAGAGGGAGCCTCACTGGGATCCTCACTGTAATCCGTTGAAAATCCGGCGGTCGACCGTTTCGAAGCGCCGGATTACGAGGCGCATCGCCAGAGAGATCCCTATCCTAGAGGTCGATACCCTCGGCGATTGCTTCGAGCTTGCGGACGCGTTCGCGCAGATCGGCGACATCGATCCGCGAGCCGGCGCTCTGCGGCGTTGAAAATTGCCCGTTGCGGGTGATTTCCAACCGTCTGAAGTCGAGCCATCCCCGCCACATTTGCAGGATGACATAGCCGGCGACGGTCAGGCCGATCAGGCCGGCCAAAGCCACCGTCATCACGGGTTGCAGGTCGTCCATGGCGCGATGTTCCTTTCTGCTGCCGGGTTGGATCTACCGAAGCGCGTCGATTTCGCGCG
>CAYQVL010000211.1:0-4082 GCA_964420825.1 uncultured Sphingomonadaceae bacterium | reverse complement strand
GTCTCGGCGCCCCGCTCGATTGCAATGGAGCGCGCGAAATGCACGCCTGGCTCAAGGTCGGCGACACCTGGGTGACGGGGCATTGCAACGAAAAACGATACGCCCGCTTTCTGCCGTCGCAGATTACGCACATCGCTCCGTCGGCGTTCGATTAGGCCGCGATGAGCCTGATTTTCGGACTCGTCGCCCGCGGATTGCCCGACATTCCGCCAGCCTGGCCGAATATGGTCGAAGCGGCTGCCGAGGCGTGGCCGAGCGATGAGACCGCGCGCCACGGCGACCATCGGTCGGCATTTCTGGTGCGACAGCGCCGCACGACGCCACACGCGCATCTCTCGCCGCCGATAATCACGCGAGCCGGCGATATCGTGCTGTTCGACGGCAGGATCGACAATCGCGCAGCGTTCGCGCGCGCCATAGGGTTCGGCGATCCGAACGGCGCGTCCGACACCGAGCTCGCTTTTGCGGGATGGCGAAGGCTGGGCGATCGGTTGGTCGAACATCTGGTCGGCGATTTCGCGATCGCCGTGCGCGACGAGACGACCGGCGACCTCATTCTTATGCGCGACCGGATCGGGGTACGACCGCTGTTCCTGGCCGAATCGGCAGATTACATTGCCTTTGCCAGCGCCATAGCGCCACTGCTGGCACTGCCGTTCGTCGATCGGCGCGCGAATCCGCAATGGCTGGTCGATTACCTCGAAGAAGTGAAACCGGACGCCGAATACGGCGCGGTGCGCGGGATTCGCGCGGTGGCGCCGGCAACGATCGTGCGGTTGCGCGCGAACGGCCAGACTGTGCGAAGGCGTTACTGGCAGCTCCCCCATATCGACCGCCCCGACAAGATCGATGGGCGCGACGCCGTGATGCAAACCCGAACGCTGCTGTATCAGGCAGTGAATTGCCGGCTGGCGGGGGTCGGAGGGACTGCCTCCGAACTGAGCGGCGGGCTCGATTCGAGCTCGATCGCCGTGATCGCGTCAGATCAGCTCGCCCAGCGCGACCAGCGCCTTATCGGCGTCACCCAGGCTATGCCGCCCGACTTTGCCGAGCGGTTCGCCGTCCTGTCCGAAGCGCGCTATGCCGATGCGGTCTACGAGGCCTATCCCGCGATCGATCGGCTCGACGTTTTCAACGCGACCGACAGTCTGCTCGACCGGCTCAGCGAAACGATCGAGCGCCACGGCGCTCCGCCGCGCAACGATTTCAACGGCATCGCCACCGAGGCCCCCGACCTGCTGGCACAGCGCGGCGTACGCGTTCTGCTTTCGGGCTTCGGCGGCGATCAGCTGGTGACGACGGGGAGTGCGAGCCTGCCCGAGAGCTTGCTGGCAGAGGGGGAGTGGGGCGAGCTGCTGCGCTTGTTGAGCCGCAGCGGCGCGCGCAAACGCACCTTGCGCGCGTTGCTCTCGCGGGTGCCCGGACTTAATGCGCTGATGTCCAAGGGGCCGCCGCAGCGCCCGTCACCGCACCTGGCCAGCACGGCAGCGAGAAACGCCACCGGATATCCGGGTCGCGCAGACCTCCATCCCATGCCGCCTTGGCAGGGCAATCTGCAAAGCCGCGACGAGGATTATTTCCGCCGGCCGGTGATGGGCTATCGTCTGCAGGACAGCCAGGTCGGTGCCGGGGTTCATGGTATCGAATATCGCTACCCGCTGCTCGATGTCCGTCTGCTTGAATTCGTCCACAGCCTGCCCACCGTCGTCCGCATGAGCAGTGCCTCTCCGCGCCGCCTGATCCGTGACGTGATGGCGGGCAGCCTGCCTGAGCTTGTCCGGCAACGCCGCGATAAATTCGGGATGACGGTGCCTGGTATTTTCGTGAACATCATTCGTCATGCCGCCGAACTGCGCGCCTACATCGCCGACATGGCGGCCGATCCCATCCTGGGCGAATTTGCGCGTTATGACGATGTCTTGGCCGCATTGGACAAGACGCTGCGCGAGGGCGAGTTTCCCAAGGATACTTCGATCATGGCGGGGGAGGCGCGCTATAAGGGTGCGACGCAAGGCCAGGTCGTGAGGCTCGCCATGCTTGGCATATGGTTGCGGCGGAACGGCCAGTCCGAACTTTCCCTGGCAGATTTTACCGGCGGCGCCTGATCGTCGCGCGCCTTGGGACCTCACCTGCCAGGATCGAAGAAGGCCTCAGGCGAACCAGACGGAGTAGTTTGAACGCCACCAGCCGGCAGGAACCTTTCCGAGCGGCTCGATTGCGTGGACGTTTTGCTGCGTCACATCGAACAGGATCATCCGATTGGGGAGCGGATCGATCCGTTCGATGCCGCCGTCCGCGAGCTGCAGGACGAAGCGACCATCATAACTGCGCTGCCATGTTTCGTGCAGATAAAACACGGCACATAGCTGACGGCCTTCGCGCGCGTCGCTATGCGGCTTGAGGAAATGACCTGGCCCATGCAGTTTCAGGTTGATGCCTCCAGTTGCTGCCACGCTGAGCCCTGTGATCGCGGTCAGCCATTCGTGCATCGGCGCGCTCGCCAGCATCGTACGGACAAAGCGTTCCGCCTTGGATGCTGCGCTGTCCTCGAAGCCGGCTTTCGGTCCGATCAGACGCCTTTGACAAATGAACCGGTCCTCGCTGGGCGCCGCCAGGAAAGTGTCGGCATCGACTTTGCCGTGCGGCCCCAGCTGACCCGAGGGTTTGTCTGCGCGAGACAGTTTTGCGAGCTTGAGATTGTCTTCGAACTCACCTTCTTCGTCGATCATCGCGCGCAGCAGAGGGAGTAAATGCGGGACCAGGAAATCGTCGATCACGAGATGGCGATTGTCACCCTCGCCGAACCGCAACCGCGCCGCGGCGATTGCCGCCGATTGCAGATGTGCAGGATCGACCAGCAGCGCCAGTGTCTTGGCCGAAAGTGCGTTCAATTGCGTCATCTGCCCTTCGCCACGTCTGACATCGCCCCGGCGTTGACATTGCTCACCGCGGGCGGAACAAATGTGTCGGATATCGCGATCAACCCTGCAAGTCCCAAAGCTGGCCCTGCTGTTCGCTCAACCGCCTATATTTGAAAGCAAGCCGTGAGTTCATGTTATCGCGCCTATGGTCTGACGATCGCCTCGGATATCGCGCTATTAGGTCCGCGGGCGAGTGGCGGCACAAAGATCGACGTCGATATCAGAGAGGGTTTCGTCCCCGAACGGCTCGAGGCGATCGAAACCGAGACATTGCACTGGGCCGCCAATGCCGACGAGCTGCTGCTCGACGTTCCACGCGTCGGACGGTTTCATGTCCGGCATGGGCGCACGGTGCGCTATTCGCCGCGTATCGGAGCACCTGCTCAAATGGTCCAGGCGTTCCTGCTCGGCAGCTGCCTGGGCGCGGTGCTGCACCAGCGCGGACAGCAGGTCTTGCATGGGTCGGTCGTGGCGCGGGGCGATACCGCCTTCGCGATTTGCGGCAAGTCGGGTGCCGGAAAATCGACGAGTGCCGCTTGGCTGCTCGAACGAGGGGCACGGATGATAAGCGACGATCTTGCGGTGCTTGCAACGGTCGATCCGCCGCTCGTCCTCCCGGGCTATCCCCAAGCGAAGCTGACGGGAGCGGCACTCGCTCGTCTCGGGCGGGGCACTTCCGACTTGCAAAAGCTCCCCGACGACCGCGATAAATACGCGGTCCCGCGTGGCGCCAGCTTCCTCGACCGGGAGCTGCCGCTCGGCGCGATCTTCGTGATCGAGCGCCACGACCGCAGCGAACTGAGCGCCTTCCGTCTCGATCACGCGCAGGCGATCGCGGCGCTGGTCAAGCACACCTATCGCCGCCACTATGTCGTCGGTTCGCGCGCTGCGGACCATTACCGGGCCTGGGCAAAAGTCGCGGATCAGGTGCCGGTCTGGTTCGTCGGCCGCCCGCGCGGCGCCGACACGATCGAGGTCGTCGTCGCTGCGATGGCTCGCGAGATCGAGGCGCTGGCATCCTTGCGGACGGAGGCGGATCGCGATGGCGAATAGCCAGCCGGGTTTCGAAAGGCTTGATCGGCTCAGCGATCCCATCCTCGGCCGGAGTCTGCTCGCCGCGATGGAACAGCGCCGCGATGGCGCGTCCACGCTGTTTGCCCG
>CAYQVL010000210.1:331-4096 GCA_964420825.1 uncultured Sphingomonadaceae bacterium | reverse complement strand
TCACCACCGATTATATGCGCGGCGGCCGCGAAAAACTGACCTACGCCGCAGCGACGATCTCGCGCCTCGGCAACCGCATGGCCAATGTCGAGATCTCTGCCTGGCAGGATAGCGAAGACAAGCCGATCGCAGCGGCGCGGATCAATTTCCTGCTGGCGCGCGAGTAAAGCCGCGCCCCCGGAGCGGAGGGGAAATTACGCGTCGATACTCGTGCGGACATCGGCATGGGCGAGCCCGCCATCGACGGTGAGCGTCTCGCCGATCACATAATCGCCGGCCCGGCTCGCCAGATAGATCGCGGCAGCCGCCATGTCCTCAGCTTCGCCGATGCGCCGCGCCGGTATCGCTTGCGCGACCGCGTCGCCGGCGTCGCGCGCGGCCTTGTTCATGTCCGAAGCGAAAGCGCCCGGTGCGATCGCAGTTACGACGATATTGTCCTTCACAAGCCGCGCCGCCATCCGCTTGGTCAACCAGAGAATAGCCGCTTTTGAAGCGTGATAGCTGTAGGTTTCCCATGGATTGAGGCGCATCCCGTCGATCGAGCCGATATTGATCACCTTGGAGGGGCGCTCGTGGCTGCCCGCGGCGGTGAGCAGTCCGTGCAGCGCCTGCGTCAGGAAGAAAGGCGCCTTGACGTTGATATCCATGACCTTGTCCCAGCCGCTTTCGGGAAAATCCTCGAAGGCCACGCCCCAGGCCGCGCCGGCATTGTTGACCAGAATATCGAGTTTGCTCTCGCGTTCCGAAATCTGCGCGGCAAGCTCCTTGCAGCCCTGGACGGTGGAAAGATCCATCGGAATGCCGATGCATTTTTCGCCGAGCTCATCGACCGCCGCGCGGACCTGATCCTCCTTGCGCGCGGTGATATAGACGCGCGCACAGCCGGCATCGATAAAGCCCTGCGCGATCATCTTGCCGATCCCGCGCGAACCGCCGGTGACCAGCGCCGTGCGGCCCTCGAGCGAAAAAAGTGCCCTGATATCCATTTTGCTTGTCTCCCTGATCGGCGCTACCCGCCGTTTTTGATCGTTTCGCGCGCGATAATCAGCTGCTGGATCTGGCTTGTGCCCTCGTAGATCCGGAACAAACGAACGTCGCGATAAAGCCGTTCGATGCCGTAATCGGCGATATAGCCCGCGCCGCCATGGATCTGCACGGCGCGGTCGGCGACGCGGCCGACCATCTCGCTGGCGAAATATTTCGCCGCCGCAGCCTCGAGCGTGATCCGCTCCCCGGCCTGCTTCTTGTGCGCCGCTTCGAGCACGAGCGCCTTGGCCGCCATGCACTCGGTCTTGCTGTCGGCGATCATCGCCTGGATGAGCTGGAAGTCGGCAATTCTCTGGCCGAACTGCTTGCGGTCGGTGGCGAAGGCGACGCTGTCGGCGATCAGACGTTCCGCTATCCCGACGCAGACCGCGCTGATATGCAGCCGCCCGCGATCGAGCACCTGCATCGCGACCTTGAACCCCTCGCCCTCTTCACCGAGGCGGTTGGCGGCCGGCACCGGGGTCTCGTCGAAATGAACATCGCACACCTTGGCTCCCTGTTGCCCCATCTTCTTTTCGGGCTCGCCGACCGATACGCCGGGCAGGTCGCGCGGGACAAGAAAAGCCGAGACGCCGCGCCCGCCCGCTTCCGCTCCGGTCCGCGCCATGACCGTGAACACCGACGCCTTGTCGGCATTGGTGATATAGCGCTTGGTGCCGGAAAGTTTGTAAACATCGCCGTCGCGCACGGCCTTGGCTTTGACAGCGCCCGAATCGGAGCCGACATCGGGCTCGGTCAGCGCGAAACTCGCAATAATCCCGCCGCTCGCCATTTTGGGCAGCCATTCGGCTTTCTGCGCATCGGTTCCGGCAATTGCCACGCCCTGGCTGCCGATGCCGACATTGGTGCCGAAGGTCGAACGGAACGCCGGCGTCGTCCGCCCGAGCTCGAAGGCGACACGGATTTCCTCGACCATATCGAGCCCGATGCCGCCATATTCGGGCGCGATCGAAAGGCCGAACAGACCCATCTCCTTCATCTCGCGAACGATATCGTCGGGGATCGCGTCGTCGGCCTCGACCTTCGCCTCAAGCGGACGCAGCCGTTCGGCGACGAAACGGCGGATCGTTTCGAGCAACTGGTCGAACGTTTCGGGGTCGAGCGCCATGCTAGTAGCCGTTCATCTCGGCGACCAAATTCGTGTGATAATTGGCATCGCCGAAAAACTCGCTCAGCGCGCGGTCGCGTTTCATATACAGCCCGATATCATATTCGTCGGTCATGCCGATGCCGCCATGCATCTGCACGCCTTCCCGGACCGCCAGGTTGGTTGCGCGGCCGGCCTTGGCTTTCGCCACCGACACCATCAACGGCGCGCCGGCATCACCTTCGTCGAGCAATTGCTGCGCCTTGAGCACTGCCGAGCGCGCAATCTCGATCTCGCTGTAGAGATGCGCGGCGCGGTGCTGGAGCGCCTGGAATTCGCCGATCAACTGGCCGAACTGCTTGCGCTGCTTGAGATAATCGATGGTCATGTCCATCGCGCCCGATCCGACACCGATCGTCTCGGACGCCGCGCCGGTGCGTCCTGCACCGAGCATTTTCTCGAGCACCGCCCAGCCCTGATCGACCTCGCCGATCACCGCGTCGGCGGTCACCTCGACATTGTCGAAGGCGACATGCGCCGCCATCGCGCTGTCGACGAGCCGCGCCGAATCGGCGGTCATGCCACTGGCGTCCTTTTCGACCGCGAACAGCGTCAAGCCATCTTTCTCACCCGCGCTGCCCGCCGTGCGCGCCGCGACGATGATCATATCGGCCGAAGCGCCCTGGACGACGAACTGTTTCTTGCCATTGAGCCGGAACCCATTGCCGGCGCGCTCGGCGGTCATCGCGATGTCCGCCGGGCGATGCTTGGCGCCCTCATCGATGGCCAGCGCAAGCACGGTATCACCCGCGACGATGCCGGGAAACCAGCGATCGCGCATATCTTTGCCGGCTTCGTTGAGTGCTGCGACGCCGGCGACCGATGTCGTCAGAAAGGGCGAAGGCGTCAAATTGCGACCGATTTCCTCGAGCACGACGCCCGCTTCGACATTCCCCATGCCGAGCCCGCCATCTTCTTCGCGGATCAGCATGCCGGTGAAGCCCATTTCAGCGAACTGCTTCCACAACCCGTGACTGAAACCGTCCTTGCAATCCTTGTCGCGAAACTCGCGAAAATGGGCGACCGGAGCCTCGCCTTTCATGAATTCGCGCGCACTGTCGCGGAGCATCGATTGATCGTCGTCGAGGTAAAGGGGCATGTCTTTTTCTTCTTTCGTCATTCCAGCGAAAGCTGGAATCTTATCGGTTAGGTCGAGTGTCGCCGCGGGAGATCCCGGCTTCAGCCGGGACGACGTGTATTCTTATGCTCCCGGCAGCTCCAAAATCCGCTTCGAGATGACGTTGAGCATGACCTCGCTCGTGCCGCCCTCGATGCTGTTGCCTTTGGTGCGCAACCAGCCGCGCGCCTTGGCGCCGCCATCCGATGCCTCGCTCTCCCATTCGAGCGCATCCGAACCGCCGCCGGCCATCACCAGTTCGTGGCGGCGCTTGTTGAGTTCGGTGCCGGCATATTTCATCATATTGGGCGTCGCGGGATGGTTCTTGCCTGCCTTCATCTCGTCGACGAAGCGTTCGGACATCGCCTTGTAGGCAATCGCATCGACGTCGAATTCGGCCGCCTGCGCGCGCAGAATCGGCTCGTCCATCCGCCCCATCGCGTCCTTGCCGCGC
>CAYQVL010000210.1:0-321 GCA_964420825.1 uncultured Sphingomonadaceae bacterium | reverse complement strand
CTTCGAACCTAAGGACAGCGAGCCATCGCCGAGTCCGCCGCCCGAGATCATCTCGCGCTCATGGCCGAGCAGATATTTGGCGACATCCCAGCCGCGATTGAGATCGCCGACGATCTGCTCCTTGGGAACTTTGACATCGTCGAAAAAAGTTTCGCAAAAGGGCGAATTGCCCGAAATCAGCAGGATCGGCTTGGTCGACACGCCTTCGCTCGCCATGTCGAAGAGCAGGAAGGATATGCCGCGGTATTTGTCGGTCTTGTCGGTGCGGACGAGGCAGAAAATCCAGTCGGCCTTGTCGGCGTAGCTCGTCCAGATTTTCGA
>CAYQVL010000209.1:0-4098 GCA_964420825.1 uncultured Sphingomonadaceae bacterium | reverse complement strand
TCGGATCGGTGCTGATGCTGATCGCGATGCTGTGGATGGTGCAGGAAGCAGGCACGACCGACATCCCGACGCTGATGGCATACGACTTCCCAGGCGGCGCGCAGACCTGGCTATGGCTCGCCTTCTTCGCCAGCTTCGCGGTCAAGATGCCGATGTGGCCCTTCCACACATGGCTGCCCGACGCGCACGTCCAGGCGCCGACCGCGGGCTCGGTGATTCTCGCCGGCGTGCTGCTCAAGTTGGGCTGTTACGGATTTATCCGCTTCTCGCTGCCGATGTTCCCCGAAGCGAGCGCCCAGCTCGTCTGGATCATCTTCGGCCTGTCGATGGTCGCTGTCGTCTATACTTCGCTCGTCGCGCTCGTGCAGAAGGATATGAAGAAACTCGTTGCCTATTCGTCGGTCGCGCATATGGCGTTCGTCACCATCGGGCTGTTCGCGTTCAACCGTCAGGGCATCGAGGGCGCGGTGATCGTCATGCTGAGCCATGGCCTTGTTTCGGCCGCGCTCTTCCTGTGTGTCGGCGTCGTCTACGATCGCCTCCATACGCGCGAGATCGATCGTTATGGCGGGCTGTCGGATAACATGCCGCGTTACGCGCTGTTGTTCATGCTGTTCACCATGGCTTCGGTCGGGCTGCCCGGCACGAGCGGGTTCGTCGGCGAATTTCTCACCCTTGTCGGCGCCTATGAGGCGAACAGCTGGGTCGCATTCGTCGCCACCACCGGTATCATCCTCGGCGCGGCCTATATGCTCTACCTCTATTGGCGGATTTGCTATGGCACGCTCGACAAACCCGATGTCGCCAAGATGCCCGATCTCAGTTTGCGCGAGTTGGCGATGCTCGGCCCGATTGCGGCGGTTGTGCTGTGGATGGGCGTCTATCCCGAAAGCTTTATCGCGCCGATCCGCGACGATGTCGGCGCCTTGCTCGCGCGCATCGAGCGCGCCAACCCGCCCGGCGACGCCCAGCTGGCGATCGGAAGCCCGCCCCCCGCCGCCGCAAGCCACAGCGCGGAGGGCGGCCACTAATGTCTTATCTTCACGATCTCGCGATGGTCGCGCCCGAATTGATCCTGACGCTGGTGGCGTTGCTAACCTTGCTGATCGCGGCATGGAGCGGCGATCGCGCCTATACTCTGGTTGTCGTCCTGTGTCTTGCGGGTCTCGCCGCCGCCGGGCTTTCGCTCGTCGGTCCCGCCGGCGATGGCGGCTCGGTATTCGGCGGGCTTTATTTCGCCGATGCCTTTTCGACCTTTTCGAAGGTGCTGATCTACGTCGCGGCGGCGGTCTCGATCCTGATGGCGCCGCGTTTCTTCGCCCGGCGCGGCGAGAATCGCTGCGAATATCCGATTCTCATCGTCCTCGCGTTGGTCGGCATGGGCTTCATGGTTTCGTCGGGCGATCTTATGACGCTCTATATCGGCCTCGAGATGCAGAGCCTCGCCGCATACGTTCTGGCGAGCTTCATGCGCCGCGATACGCGCTCGGCCGAGGCCGGCCTCAAATATTTCGTCCTCGGCGCGCTCGCCAGCGGTATCCTGCTCTACGGCGTCTCGCTGCTCTACGGCTTTACCGGCACGACGAGCTATCAGGGAATTTCGGTCGCCATGGCGGCAGGATTGTCGACAGGCGAACTCTTTGGTCTCGTCTTCGTGCTCGCCGGGCTCGCCTTCAAGGTCAGCGCGGTGCCCTTCCATATGTGGACGCCCGACGTTTACGAAGGCGCGCCGACGCCGGTCACCGCCTTTTTCGCCTCGGCGCCCAAAGTCGCCGCGACCGCGCTTGCCGTCCGTGTCGTTTTCGAGGCGATGGGCCCGGCGGCTAGCGATTGGCAGCAGATCGTCATCTTCGTCGCATTGGCCTCGATCGCGCTTGGCGCGGTAGCTGCGATCGGCCAGACCAACATCAAACGCCTGCTCGCCTATAGCTCGATCAACAATATCGGCTTTGCCTTGATCGGCATCGCCGCGGTAACCGAAGCGGGTGTCGCCGCGACGCTCTCTTACATGGCGATCTACGTCGTAATGACGCTCGGCAGCTTCCTCTGCGTTCTTCAGATGCGCGACAAAGACGGCCGCCCGGTAGAGGATATCGCCAGCCTGGCGGGCCTCTCCAAAAATCAGCCGGGGCTCGCCGCGGCGTTCGCGATCTTCATGTTCAGCCTCGCCGGCATCCCGCCGTTGCTCGGCTTCTGGGCCAAGTTCCTCGTTTTTGACGCGGCGGTCGCTTCGGGGCTGTTCGCCTTGGCGGTTGCCGGTATCGCGACATCGGTGATCGGCGCCTTTTACTACATCAAAATCGTCAAGATCATCTATTTCGACGATGCCGCACCTTCATACGCACCCGCCGATAGCCGGATCGAAAACGGCCTGATCGCGATCAGCGCCGTCGCCGTCTCGCCGCTCGGCTATCTGCTCCTTCCCGCGCTTGCACTCGTCGCGGGCAATGCCGCGCGGGCGCTCTTCTGAACATCCGTATCCAGAGCGTCGGCCAAACCGGCTCGACCAATGACGACGTGATGGCGCTGGCGCGGGCCGGCGAAAGTGAGGGCTTCTGGCTGCGCGCCGACCGCCAGAGCTTCGGGCGCGGACGGCAGGGCAGGGCCTGGAAATCGTCATCGGGAAATCTCTTCGCAAGCACGCTCGTCCGGCTGCGCGCGGGCGACCCGCCGGCTCCGACGCTGGCGCTTGTCGCCTCGCTGGCGCTCTATGAAGCGGTCGCTCCCTATCTCGCCGAACCGTCGCAACTCACGCTCAAATGGCCCAATGACGTGCTGCTTGGCGGCGCCAAGCTCTCGGGCATTCTGCTCGAGCGCGAGGACGACGCCGTCGTCATCGGCATCGGCGTCAACCTGTCGAGCCATCCCGACGATAACGATCGGCCCTCGACGAGTCTTGCGCGCCATGGCTCGGCGCCATTGCCCGACATCTTCATCCGCGGTCTCGCGCCGCTGTTCGGTGAGTGGCTCGAACGCTGGCGCACACGCGGTCTGGGGCCGATCCGCGAGCAATGGCTCGCCCGAGCGCTTCCCGCCGGCACCCCGCTTGGCGTACACGACGCTGACGGCGACAGGCTCGATGGGTGGTTCGACGGGCTTACCGAAGACGGCGCGCTCAGGCTGCGCTTGGCGGATGGCTCGGTGCGTGTCATTCACGCTGCCGATGTCTTTCTGATTTGAGCAATCTCCGTTAGGGCTGAGCCTGTTGAAGCCCGCCTCCCGGTCGAAGAGACGCCCATCGACAGGATCGGGGCTAACCGAATTTAGAAAGGCTGTTCATGCTGCTCGCCATCGATGCCGGTAACACCAACATTGTCTTTGCGCTCGTCGAGAACGGCGATATCCGCGCGCGCTGGCGGATCGCCACCGATCCGCGACGCACGGCCGATGAATATGCCGTCTGGCTGCACAATCTCATGGCTCTGCAGGATTTCGGACCCGGCGATGTCGAGGCGGTCATCCTTGCCACCGTCGTGCCGCGCACGCTCCACAACCTTGAAGTGCTGTCGACCAAATATTTCGGTGTCGATCCGCTAATTGCCGGAACAGCGCCGGCGAATTGGCCCATCCGCCTCGACGTCGACGATCCCTCGACCGTCGGCGCCGACCGCGCCGTCAACGTCATAGCCGCGCATAACCTCCATCCCGAAGATTTGATCATCGTCGATTTCGGCACCGCGACGACCTTTGATGCGGTCGACTATGAGGGTAATTACAAGGGCGGAATCATCGCACCGGGGATCAACCTATCGCTCGATGCGCTGGTCGCCGCCGCCGCCAAGCTGCCGCGAATCGCGATCGAGGCTCCCGAAACTAGGTCCGTGATCGGCACCAACACCGAGGATCAAATGCATATCGGCGTCTATTGGGGCTATATTGCGCTGATCGAGGGACTGGTCGCCCGGATGAAGGCCGAGATCGGCAGGCCGGTCAAGGTCGTGTCGACCGGCGGCCTGGCGACGCTTTTCAACGAGCACACCGATATTTTCGACGCGATCGAGCCCGATCTTACCATCCAGGGGCTGGCGATGCTCTACGAGCGCACTAAATAGGCTGGCATCACCCTAAATCGACCAGCACAGGCGGCACTATCGCCGG